>NZ_JBHYKM010000036.1:7032-22894 GCF_042741435.1 Streptomyces sp. NPDC058955
CGGGGGGGGGGTGGTCCTTCGGCGCTGCGCGGGCCCGCGGGCCGCGCCGCCCCCCGCCGGGGCGGGGGCGGCCCCCCCCCCCCCCGGCTCGTTCCGTGCGCTAGATTTTGCCGGTCCATGACCGTCGATCGCTCGCGATCACCACTCTCCGGAGCCGGCTTCCCATGACCGACATCGTCAACGGCCTCGGCCGTGCCACCGCCTACGGCGCCCTCGGCGTGGTCCTGCTGATCCTCGGCATCGTGCTGGTGGACATCCTGACCCCCGGCAAGCTGGGCCGGCAGATATGGGAGGACCGCAACCGCAACGCGGCCGTCCTGCTCAGTTCCGCCCTGCTCGGCATCGGCGGGATCGTCTTCACCTCGATCTGGACCACCTACGACAACTTCGGCAAGGGCCTGGTCTCCACGGCCGCCTTCGGCCTCCTCGGCCTGGTCATGATGGCCGTCGCCTTCCTGGTGGTCGACCTGGTGACGCCGGGCAAGCTGGGTGCCACGCTGGTGGACCCGGAGCCGCACCCGGCGGTCTGGGTGACCGCCTCCTGCAACATCGCCGTCTCCGCGATCGTCTCCGCCTCGATCGCCTGACCGCGCGCCGCACTCCCCCCGGCCCGGTGTCCGTCCGCTCAGGACGGGACCGGGCCGGCGGCCGTTCCGGCGGCGGGCTCCGTCTCCAGGAAGCGACGGCCGCGCGGTCCCTTGTAGAGCAGGGCCTCCCAGCCGAGGTCGGCGAGGACCCGGGCGCAGGCGGTCAGCGCCTCGGTCTCCTGTCCGGCGGCGCCGGCGCCGGGCGGTCCCAGCCACTCGACCACGGCGGTGGCGGGCCGCTCCCCCGCCCGGACGCGGTAGCCGGTCGCCACGCGCGCGCCGCCGGCGTCGACCGCCGAGGGCGCGAGCCCGCCGGCCTCCAGGGCGAGCGCCACGGCCCGTACCGGCTGCCGCCGTTCCCACAGGGCGGGTACGGCTCCGGCGCCGCCGCCCGGGGTGCCGGTCAGCCGCCGGATCTGCCGGAGCCCTTCGAGCGCGGAGCGGACCTCGCGGGAGCGCTGCTCGGCGTCGCCGGTGAACGGGGGCCCGTCGCCGGTCGCCGCCTCGAACGCCCCCTTGCCGCCCGGGTCCCCGCTCACAGCAGCCGCCGGATCTCGCCCCGGACCCGGTAGAAGCCGCCGGCCGCCGGGTGCAGGGCCTCCACCACGAACCGCGCGCCGGGCTCCCGGA
Source organism: Streptomyces sp. NPDC058955 (assembly GCF_042741435.1). NCBI lineage: Bacteria > Bacillati > Actinomycetota > Actinomycetes > Kitasatosporales > Streptomycetaceae > Streptomyces > Streptomyces sp. NPDC058955. The sequence continues at coordinate 8,250 of NZ_JBHYKM010000036.1, forward strand.
TGGCGCGCGGGAACTGCACGTTCCACGACGGCTCGTAGCCGTGGCTGACCACGCGGACGCGGCTCCGGCCGCCCTCGCGGGCGCACTCGACCACGATGGAGCCGGGCGGGGCCTCGGCCACCGACGCGACGGAGGCGACGGCGGAGACGGTGGTCGCCGGGGTGTACGTGGGGAGCGCGGCGGCCAGCTTGACGTCCCGGACGACGGGGACGCTGCCCTGCTGGGCGGCCTCGATCGCCGCCTCGCTCGCGTCCACGCAGACCAGCGAGCCGTCGGTGGTCACCAGGTACAGCCGCTCGTCGCGGTACTGCATGGAGAGCGCCGAACCGCCGCCGGTGCCCAGCTTCCACAGCCGGGTGCCGTCCTCGGCGAAGCAGTAGACGGAGGAGGACGAGTCGCCGGCGAAGACGAACCGGCCGCCGGGCGAGGTGGCGCAGGAGTACACGACCGAGTCGCAGGTGTAGACGGCCTCGACCCGGCCGTCGCTCTTGGCCAGCCGCTGCACCTTGCGGCGGGCGGTGCCCGCGTAGACGGCGGTGTCCTCCTGCCAGCCGAAGAGCACCGCCCCGTCGGTGCCGGTGTGCCACAGCTCGCCGGAGCCGTCGTTCGCGTAGGCGGTGACGCCCTCGGTGTCGCCGTAGTAGACGGCGCGGCCGTCGGCCCGGACCATCCAGGCGTGTTCGCCGCGGCCCGAGCGCGACCACTGGTGCTCGTCCTCGTGGTCGATGACGGTGAGCCGGCCGGAGCGGTCGGCCACGTCCAGCACGCCCTCGTGGATGTCGAGCCAGAAGATGTCGACGTCGGAGGTGATGTCGTAGGCGGCGAACGGCAGCTTGGAGGAGAGGTCGTAGACCTTGCCGTCGTCGCAGCCGGCGTAGATCCAGAAGTCGTCCGCGACCAGGCACTTCACGCCGTCGGGGAGGCCGAAGCGGGCCAGCACCTCGCCGCCGTGGGCCAGCGTGAAGACGTCCCCGGCCTGGTTGCCCACCCAGATCCGGTCCTCGTCGACATGGATCCCGAAGGCGGCGGAGCCGGTGCGGAAGCGCCACAGGACGGGGGCGACGGCCCGGGCGGTCGAGGGCGCGGAGCTGACCGCGCGGCGGGTGACGGGCCGGGCGGCGCGCTGTCCGGGGACGGCCGGGGCGTAGCCCTTGCGGACCTTCTCGCCGATCTTCTTCGCCGCGGCGGCCCGCGCCTTCTCGGCGGTCGCGAAGGCGGAGCGCTGGGTCTGGCCGGCCGCGCCGATCCGGCCGTAACGGACCGACACCTCCAGCCCGTCGACCGTCACTTCGTAGAACTTGTGGGCACCGCCGCCGTCCTGGGACAGCTCCAGATAGGTCGTCGTCATGATCCGAACGGTAGAGGCAGGCACTGACAGCGGCCTCCGGGGAGGTCGCGGCCGAGGGACCAAGGTCCCGGCGATTCAGGACCTTTGTCGCGGCATTCCGGACATACACCCCTGTGACGATGGAGTTCGAAGATCATCCGACGTGCCGTCACCTCCGGTACGGCCGAAAGGGCCTCATGACCGAGCAAACCCCCGGGGCCCGGCCCGACCGCGTGCGCCGGCACGCGGACGGCATAGCGATGGACGACCTCTTCCGGTCGGACCCCGGCCCCGAACGCCCCCACGACGACCCCGACCGCCCCCGGGACGACACCGCCCGGACCCGCGAGGACGCGAGCCGGCCCCGCGACGACACCGCCCGGACCCGCACCGCGACCGGCCACCCCCTCGCCGACGGCGGCGCCCCGCCGCGCCGCCACCCGCCCGCCGACGCCGGACTCACCGAGCGCCCCGGCCCCGCCGCCCCCGGCTGGCTCGCCGTCCTCACCGGGACGGCCGCCCTGGGCAGCGCCGCCGCCCTGCTCTGGCGGGCCCGCCCGCTGCGCACCGCGCACCTGCTCCCCTGGGAGTGGGCCGCTCTCGCCGGCCTGGGCGTGCTCGCCGTGGTCTGTCTCGGCGGCCTCACGCGCGGGCGCACCGGCTCCGCCTGGGTGCTCTCCCTGTTCGGCCGCTACCGGGGCAGCGTGCGCCGCACCGGCCTGGTCTGGATCAGCCCCTTCGTGCTGCGCCGCCGCGTCGACGTGCGGCTGCGGCACTGGCGCAGCGAGCCCATCGCGGCCGTGGACGCCGAGGGGTCGGCGCTGCGGGTGGTGGTGCTGGTGGTCTGGTCGGTGCGGGACACGGCACGCGCGCTGTACGCCGTCGACGACCATCTCGGCTATCTGCGGGAGCAGGTGGAGGCCGCCACCGCGCGCGTGCTGTCCCAGTTGCCCGCCGACGCCTTCCAGGGCGGGTCGCCGACGCTGCGGAACGCGGAGGCGGTCGGCGACGCGCTGACGCGGCTGCTCGCGGCCGAGTGCCGGCCGGTCGGCGTGGCCGTCTTCTCGGCCCAGCCGACCCGGATCGAGTACGCGCCCGAGGTGGCCGCCGCGATGCACCGCCGGCAGCTGGCCGTCCTGGACGCCCGGCACCGGGAGTCGGTGCTCACCGGCGTGATCGACGCCGTCGACGACACCGTGACCCGGCTGACCTCGCGCGGCCTCGTCGAGCTCGACGACTTCGAACGGCAGGCCCTCGTCAAGGACCTGACCGTCGCCTTCTACACCCGGCGGGGCGACCTCGCCCGCCCGAACGAGGAGTGACCGAGTGACCGTGGAGAGGACCACCGCCGTGAACGGCCTGGAGACACCCGGCTTCACCGACGAGACCCCCGAGGACTGCGCCTGCGCCGGCTGCGCGGCGGGCGCGCTGGCGGCCCGCCTGGAGGCCGCGCGGGCGGCGCACTCCGTGACGTCCCTGCACGGGGTGCGCCGCGCGGTGGTCACGGCGGCGGGGCTGGTCGCGCTGACCGCCGCGGGCACGGGCACGGCCGCCGCCGAACCGGCCCCGGCGCACGCCGGCTGGGACGGCTCGCGCTACTGGTTCCGCAACGCGACCGGCGAGTGGCGGTGGACCGGCCATCGGTCCGTGTACCTCCAGCGCACCGGCACCGCGGCGGCGCAGCCCGCCCCGGCGGGCCCGGCGCGGGAGCCGGTCTTCCGGGGGCGGCAGGGCTGGGACGCCACGGACCGGGTGTACTGGTTCCGCTCCGGCGGGCACTGGTACTGGACCTCCCACCGCTCGACGTACGAACAGCGCACCGGCCTTTCCGGCGCGGCCCCGGCGGAGCGCCCGTCGCGGCCCGCGCAGGGCGGCGGAACGGCGGCGCGCGGCTGGACCTCGCCGGTGGAGTCGTACGTCTTCACCGGGTACTACGGGCAGCGCGGTTCCTGGTCGCGGGGCTACCACACGGGGCAGGACTTCGCGGTGCCGAGCGGGACGCCGGTGCGGGCGGTCGGGCCGGGCCGGGTGGTGCGGGCGGGGTACGCGGGCGCGTACGGCTACGAGGTGGTGCTCCGTCACCCGGACGGCCGCTACACCCAGTACGCCCACCTCTCCCGGATCGACGTCGCCCCCGGGCAGAGCGTGTCGGGCGGGCAGCGGATCGCGCGCTCGGGGGCGACGGGCCGGGTGACCGGTCCGCATCTGCACTTCGAGGTGCGGACCGGGCCGTCCTTCGGCGCGGACGTGGATCCGCTGCGGTACCTGCGCGGGCACGGCGTCCGGATCTGAGGCCGGTCAGCCGGTGACGCGCTCGATCCAGGCGGTGACGTCGGCGACGACCTCCGCGCGGTTGGTCTCGTTCAGGACCTCGTGGCGGGCGCCCTCGTAGCGGTGGTAGGCGAGGTCGGTGAGGCCGGCCTCGCGGTAGCGGGAGACCAGCAGGTCGGTGTGGGCGAGGCGGCCGTTGAGCGGATCGCGGTCGCCGACGAAGAGCGCGACGGGCAGGTCGGCGGGGAGGCCGGTGGGGTCGGCGAGCCGGGCGGCGGCGTCCGCCAGGTGGGCGAGGCCCTGGAGGTCGAGGCCGAAGCCGCAGAGCGGGTCGGCGAGGTAGGCGTCGACCTGCGCCTCGTCGCGGCTGAGCCAGTCGGCCTCGGTGCGGACGGGCGCGAAGGGGGCGTTGAAGGCGTCGAAGGGGCCGCCGCCGGTCCCCGGCGCCTCCGCGAGCGCGGTGAGCAGGGCGTCGACGGCGGTGGTGCCGGAGAGGGCCACGCCGTCGACGAGCTCCGCGTGGTCGAGGAGGTACTGCTGGGCGGCGAACGATCCCATGCTGTGGCCGAACAGGACGACCGGGACGCCGGGGTGCCGCTCGCGGAGGACGCGGGTGAGGGTGGCGAGGTCGCCGACGAGGAGGTTCCAGCCGTCGGCGCCGAGGTGTCCGGGCCCGGCGTGCATCGACCGGCCGTGGCCGCGATGGTCGGCGGCGTAGACGGCGTGCCCCCGGGCGGCCAGGTGCTCGGCCAGCGGCGCGTACCGCAGGCCGTGTTCGCCCATGCCGTGCGCGATCTGCACGACACCGCGGACGGGCCCTTCGGGGAGCCAGGCGTGGACGTGGACGCGGACGCCGTCCTGGGAGGTGAAGGTGAACATGGCGCGCTCCGGCTCCTCTGCCCGCTCGACGGAAGGACACGCCACCGTACGCGCTGTTCGGCATTGCCGAACAAGGGTCCGGTGGCGTGATCCGCGTCTCAGGCGTTCGACGGGGCGGCGGCCTTCGGGTTCTCGGTGACGGTGAGGCGGCCCTTGCGGAGGGTCGCGAGGCGTGGGGCCCGGCGGGCCAGGACGCTGTCGTGGGTGACCATCACGAAGGTCAGGCCGTGCTCCTGGCAGAGTCCTTCGAGGAGGTCGGCGATCTCGTCCCGGGTGGACTCGTCGAGGTTGCCGGTGGGCTCGTCGGCGAGGAGCACCTGGGGCCGCTTGACCAGCGCGCGGGCGATGGCGACGCGCTGCTGCTGGCCACCGGAGAGCTCGGACGGCAGGTGGGCGGCGCGCTCGCCGAGGCCGACGGAGTCCAGCGCCTCGGCGGCCCGGCGGCGGCGCTCGGCGGCCTTGGCGCCGAGCGGGACGAGCGCGGTCTCCACGTTCTCCTGCGCGGTGAGCGTGGGGATCAGGTTGAAGCTCTGGAAGACGAAGCCGATCGACCGGCCGCGGACGGCCGTGAGCCGGGACTCGGAGAGCCCGGCGAGGTCGGTGCCGTCGAGGAACACGCTGCCGGCGGTGGGGCGGTCGAGGCCGCCGAGCATCTGGAGCAGGGTGGACTTGCCGCCGCCGGTCGGGCCCTGGATGACAAGGCGGTCGCCCTGCGCGATCTTCAGGTCGATCCCGGCGAGGGCGTCGACTCTCGCCTGGCCGCGCCGGTACTGCTTGGTGACGCCGATGAGTTCGTACATGGGTGGGTCTCCTGGGGTGCGGGAGGGGCTCCTGCGGTACGGGGAAGGGCTCCTGCGGTACGGGGAGGGGCGGGGCGGCTACTCGACGCGGCGCAGCGCGTCGGCGGGGCGCAGCCGGGAGGCGCGCCAGGCGCCGAAGGCCCCGGCGACGAGTCCGCCGACGAGGGCGAGGAGGACGGCGAGCCCGACGGTGGTGAGGCTGACGGGGGCGGTGAGCGCGATGTCGACGCTGCGGCCCGCGGCGGTGCGCGTCATGCCCGGGCCGCCGAGGACCATGCCGCCGCCGCGGCCGGCGAACCCGCCCGTACCGGCGCCGAGTTCGGCGGTCAGGGTGGGGCTGACGGCGGTGACGGCGTAGGCGCCGGCGAGGCCGAGGGCGATGCCGAGGGCGCCGCCGACGACGCCGTTGACGAGGGCTTCGCCGACGACCTGGCGGGTGACGCGGCCGCTCTTCCAGCCGAGCGCCTTGAGGGTGCCGAACTCGCGGACGCGGCGGCAGACGGCGGAGGAGGTGAGGAGTCCGGCGACGAGGACGGCGGCGAGCAGCACGGCGTACGAGAGCCACCTGCCGACGTTGGAGGCGAGACCGGCGGCGGTGTCGAGGGAGCCGGAGACGGTCTGGGCGAGGTCGGCGGAGGTGGTGACGGTGGTGCCGGGGACGTTCTTCCGGATGGCCGTCTTGACGTCGTCGATCCGCGTGGAGTCGGTGGCCTTGACGTAGACGGTGGTGACCTTGCCGGCCGAGTCGGAGAGGGTCTGCGCCTGCCTCAGCGGGAGGTAGACCTGGGCGGTGGACTGGCCGCTGTCGGCGGTGGCGATGCCGATGATCTCGAACTTCACGCCCTTGACGGTGAGTTCGTCGCCGACGGCGAGGTCCTGCTGCTGGGCGTAGGCGCTGTCGACCACGACGACCTTGCCGTCGGTCTCGGTGGTCTTGAAGGTGCGGCCCTGGGTGACGGTGGAGGTGGTGAGCGGGCCGAGGTCGGGGCTGGTGACGTCGGTGCCGTAGAGGGTGAAGGAGTCGACGTCGAAGGCGGCGCCGCCGCCGGTGACGGTGTCGCCGGGACCGCCGCCGGTCCCGCCCTGCGCCTGCCCCGGACCCTGCGGCTGTCCCTCCGCCTGGCCTTCGCCGCGCTGGATCTCGCCGCGCTTGAACTCGCCGTTGATCTTCAGGTTGACGAGGCTGAGGCCGCCGACGGCCCGCTCCACGCCCGCCTGCTTGGCCACCGTGGCCACGGTGGAGTCGGCGAGGGTCTGGAGGCCCTGGACCATCAGCCGGTCGCTGCTCTGCGCCTCCCCGTCGTCCCGGCCCTGGAACTCGAACCGGGGCCGCGCGGGCTGCGCGCCCTCGGCGGGCCGTTCCTGGGCCTTGGTCACCGTGAGGTCCGTGCCGAGCCCGTAGAGGGATTCGAGGACCTTGCCCTGGGCCTGCTTCATTCCGGCGGACACCGAGGTCACGACGATGACCAGCGCGATCCCGAGCGCCAGTCCGGAGGCGACGACGAGCGCCGCCTTTCTGCGGCGGCGCAGTTCGCGCCGGAGGTAGGTGAAGAACATGGCGGCGAACGTAGGGCCGCCGTGTGAGGCCGGGATAAGGCCCGCGTGAGAGCCGGATGAGAGCGGGGGCGGCACCCGGCCACCGCCCCCGCCGGGGCGCCGCTCAGGCGAGGCGCTTCAGGACCTCGGTCGCCAGGGGGGCGGAGGAGGCCGGGTTCTGGCCCGTGATCAGGTTGCGGTCGACGACGACGTGCGGGGCCCACGGCTCGCCGGCCTGGACGTCGACGCCCGCCTCGCGCAGGCGCGTCTCCAGGAGCCACTTCGCCTTGTCGGCGAGGCCCGCCTGGGTCTCCTCGGCATCGGTGAAGGCGGCGACGCGGTAGCCGGCGAAGGCGTTCGCGCCGTCCTCGCCGACGGCGGCGAGCAGGGCGGCGGGACCGTGGCAGACGACGGCGAGCGGCTTGCCGGAGCCGAGCGCGTCGATCAGCAGCCGCCCGGAGTCGGCGTTCACGGCGAGGTCCTCCATGGGGCCGTGGCCGCCGGGGTAGAACACGGCGTCGTACTCGGCGAGGTCGACGTCCTCCAGCCGGATCGGCGTGCGCAGCTGGGCGAAGGCGTCGAGGGTGGCGGCCACCTGCGCGGCGCCCTCGGGGCCGCCGTTGGCCTCGGGGGCGAGGCTGCCCCGGTCGACGGTGGGGACGACGCCGCCGGGGGTGGCGACGACGACCTCGTGGCCGGCGGCGGTGAACGCCTCGTAGGGCGCGGCGGCCTCCTCGGCCCAGAAGCCGGTGGGGTGCTCGGTGCCGTCGGCGAGGGTCCAGTGGTCGGCGCCGGTCAGCACGAAAAGGATCTTCGACATGGGTCTGCGGGGCCTCTCGGGTCGCGAAGGAAGCGGGTCGCCGTTCCGGGCCCCGGAGGGCTCGGCCGGGACGGCGATGGTTCGACCGTAGGCGCCCGGACCCATGGGAATCCAATAGGCTCGGACATGTGGACGATAGGAATTCTGATGGATCGCCGGGAATAGGGACGGGGGCGGGACCGGGGCCGTCCGGGCCGCCGGACCTGAACCTGCTACGGACCTTCCTCGCCGTGTACCGCGCCGGGGCCTTCACCGCGGGCGCCCGGGTCCTGGGCCTGTCGCAGCCGACGGTGACCGCGCAGATCAGGGCCCTGGAGGGCCGGCTGGGGCGGGAGCTGTTCGAGCGGCTGCCGCGCGGGGTGGCGCCGACGCCGTTCGCGGACGACCTGGCGGCGCGGGTGATGGGCCCGCTGGACGCGCTGAGCGCCGCCGCGGGCGCGGCGGCCGGGGTGCCCGGCGAGGACGGCCCGGCGGAGCCGGTCCACCTGGCGGGCCCGGCCGAGTACCTGTCGCACACCGTGCTGCCGACCCTGGCACCGCTGGTGGAGCGGGGGGTGCGGCTGCGGATCGCGTTCGGCCTGACGGACGGTCTGCTGGACGAACTGCGCGCGGGCCGCCACGACCTGGTGGTGTCGACGGTACGGCCCCGGGGCCGCAGCCTCACCTGGCTGCCGCTCGGCGACGAGGAGTTCGTCCTGGTCGCCGCGCCGGGGTGGGCCGAGCGGATCGGCGGACGGGTCGCCGAGGAGGGCCCGGCAGCGCTGCACGGCGTACCGCTCGTGGCGTACGCCGAGGACCTGCCGATCCTGCGCCGCTACTGGCGCCACGTCTTCGGCCGGCGCCTGACGGCCGTGCCCGCGGTGACCGTCCCGGACCTGCGCGCGGTGCGGGCGGCGGTGGCGGGCGGCGCCGGGGTGAGCGTCCTGCCGCGCTACCTGTGCGCGGCGGAGCTGGCCTCGGGCGCCCTCGTACCGCTGCACCTGCCGGAGGACCCGCCGATCAACACGGGCTTCCTGGTGCAGCGCCCGGGGCCGCCGCCGCACCCGCACGTGGCGCTGGTGCGGGACCACCTGGTCCGGCGGGGGCGGGAGGCCGGGTAGGGCCGACCCCCGGCCCCCCGCCCACCATGTCAGTACGTGACCGTGATCCGGCGGGCCGGGCCGTCCACGCGGATCGCGCCGCCGTAGGGGATCACCACCTGCGGGTCGGTGTGTCCGAGGTCCACGTCGAAGACGGCCATCGTGTCGGGCGCGTAGGCGTCGAGCGCGCGGAGCACGGCCGCGCGCTGGTCCTCGCGGTAGGCGGCCCGGGCGGCCGGGTCGTTGGGGGTCTCGAAGGACCAGGCGCGGGCCCGGCCCATGAGGAGCGCCGGGAAGCGGGCGAGCAGGCCCCGCTCCCCCATCGCCCGGAGGATCCGGAAGACCTCGTCGGCGGAGGGCAGCAGCTCGGAGGTCTCCAGGACCAGCACCCCGCCCTCGTACGCCGCCGGCTCCGCGATCTCCCCTCCCGCGATGAGGAGTTGGGCGACGATCTCCAGGCAGCCGCCCCAGGAGCGGCCCTCGACCACCCGGTCGGCCCGGTGCCAGTACCAGGGGCCGGCGGGCTCCATGACGGGTGCGGAGTCGAAGGTGCGGGGGTCCTCCCAGGGGCGCTCGACGTCGTTGGTGTCGGTCGGGGCCGGCAGGTCGTACGGGCCGGAGCCGAAGAGCGCGGCCCGGACCGAGGCGTCGGTGACGGGGTGGACGGCGCCAGGGCGGCCGAACTGGGTCATCACGGCGGCCCCGTGGTAGCCGACCACGCCGAGGTTCCACAGTCGCATCAGCAGGTTGGTGTTGTCGCTGAACCCGAAGAACGGCTTCGGGTTCGCGCGGATCAACGCGTCGTCGAGGTGAGGGAGAAGGGTGATCTGGTCGTCGCCGCCCATGCTGGCGACGACGGCCTTGACGGTGGGGTCGGCGAAGGCGGCGTGCAGATCGGCGGCCCGGTCCCGAGGGGACGCGCCGAGCTTGCGCGTGGTCGGGTACTCGACGGGCACGAGCCCGTACTCCTCCGACAGGCGCCGCAGGCCCAACTCGAACGGGAGCGGCAGCACTTCGGGGAGTCCGGCGGCGGGCGACAGCACGGCGACCCGGTCCCCGGGGCGCGGCTTGGGAGGAATGACGATGTCCGGCATTCCCGCACCCTAGTCGGGACCTCCCGCCGGCCACGCGCCTTTATTCGCCCGCCGACCGACCGTCAGCGGGTGTGGGCGAGCGGGTCGGCGAGGACGTCGTGGAGGACGAGGGCGGCGGCGCCCCGGGCCGCGTCGGTGGCCGGGGAGGCGGCGCGCAGGCGGAGGGCGTCGGCGGGCCAGAGGCCGGAGACGACCCGTTCGGCGAGTTCGGCGGAGACGGCCGGGGCCAGCCAGGGCATCAGCCGGGGGTAGATGCCGCCGAGGACGACCGCCTCGGGGTCGAGGAGGTTGACCGCGCCGGAGAGCGCCCGGCCGAGCATCCGGCCGGCCTCGGCGAGGGCCGCGAGCGCCCGCGGGTCGGCTCGCTCGGCGCGGGCGGCGAGGTCGTCGACGTCGTCGGCGCCCGCCGCGGCCAGCAGCGCGACCTGGCCGGCGTACTGCTCCAGGCAGCCTCGGGAGCCGCAGCGGCAGCGGGGCCCCTCGGCGTCGACGACGAGGTGGCCGATCTCGCCGGCGAATCCGTGGGCGCCGCGCAGGAGTTCGCCGTGGACGACGACGGCGCCGCCGACGCCGGTCTCGCCGGTGAGGTGGAGGAAGGTGCGGGGCGTGCCGGCGGCGCCGAAGCGGAGCTCGGCGAGCGCCGCCATGTTGGCCTCGTTGTCGGAGGCGATCGGGAGGTCGGGGGCGGCGGGGCGCAGCGCGGCAAGGGCGTCGCCGAAGAGGCGCTCGGCGGGGGTGCCGTGCCAGCCGAGGTTGGGGGCCTGGCGGACGGTGCCGCCGGAGACCAGGCCGGGCAGGGCGAGGGCGGCGCCGGCCGGGACCAGGCCGAGGGCCTCGGCCTCGGCAAGCGCCTCGGCGGCGACGGCGGCGGCGCGCGCGAGGACCTCGGGGGCGGCGGCGCGGTTGTCGACGCGGACGGTGCGGCGGATCCGGTCGGTGCCGGTGAGGTCCACCAGGCAGACGGAGACGTAGGCGACGTTGATCTCGACGCCGAGGCCGGCGGGGCCGGTCCCGGCGGGCTTGAGGACGGTGCCGGGGCGGCCCGCCTGGCCGCTGAAGGTCTTGCCGGACTCGACCAGGAACCCGAGGTCGAGGAGCTGCTCCACCAGGGAGGAGACGGCGGGCCGGGTGAGGCCGACGCGGGCGGCGACGGCGGCCCGGGTGGTCTCGCCGGCGTCGTGGACGGTCCTGAGGACGAGGCTCAGGTTGTGCCGGCGCACGCCCGCCTTGTCGGCCTTGGGTTCCGTGGGCTGGTTCATGGTGGGCATGAGCCTAGTCACCCCTTTCGCTCGAACAGAAATACCACCCCGGGGGCCCGCGCGATCTCTCCGACGGCCTCGCACGACCTCTCCGGCAGCGCCGTGGGATCTCTCCGGCCCCCTCGCACGACCTCTCCGGCCGTCTCGCATGACAAAAAGAGTTCAGTCACCGAACTCTTTCGGCTAGGCTGCCCGCCATGACCCTTCCGCGCGACTACCGCGGCCAGACCTGCTCCCTCGCCCGCACGATGGAGGTCGTCGGCGAGCGCTGGACGCTGCTGATCCTGCGGGACGCCTTCTACGGGGTGCGCAGGTTCGGCGAGTTCGCCGGGCACCTGTCGCTGCCCCGGGCCGTGCTCACCGACCGGCTGGCCGGGCTCACCGCCGCCGGCGTCCTGGACCGCCGCCCCGACCCGGGCGGCGGCCGCCGCGAGGTGTACGTGGTCACCGCCAAGGGCCTCGGGCTGTGGCCGGCCGTCCGGGCGCTCACCGAATGGGGCGAGGAGCACGCGCCGCCGCCCGGGGGCGGGCCGCGCCGGCTCTTCCTGCACCACGCCGACGGGGCCCCGGTCGGCCCCGACGGGCACTGCTCCGGCTGCGCCGCCGCCGTCCCGCCCGGTGACCTGCTGGTCGCCCCGGGGCCCGGGCTCGCCCCGCCCGGCGACGACGCCGACCCGGTGACGGCGGCCCTGGCCCGCCCGCACCGGCTGCTCACCCCGCTGCTCACCACCGCGCCGGTCCGGCGCTCCACGAAGGGAACCCCATGAAGATCCTCGTCGTCGGCGCCGGCGCCACCGGTGGCTACTTCGGCACGATGCTGGCCCGCGCCGGGCAGGACGTCACCTTCCTGGTCCGCCCCGGACGCGCGGCGGCGCTGCGCGCGGGCGGGCTGCGGGTGGTGGGCCGGGACGAGGAGTGGGTGCTCGACGCGCCCCGGCTCGTCACGGCCGGCGAGGGGCCGGCGGGAGGCCCGTACGACCTCGTCCTGCTCGGCGTGAAGGCGACCGCCCTCGACGCGGCCCTGGCGGACCTCGCCCCCTTCGTGGGACCGGGGACGGCGGTGCTGCCGCTGCTCAACGGCCTGGCCCACCTCGACGCGCTGGAGGCCCGGTTCGGTGCCGGAGCCGTCCTCGGCGGGGTCGCGAAGGTGGTCACGGTGCTCGACGACACCGGCGCGATCCGGCGCCTCGCGCCGCTGGCGCACCTCGCCCTCGGCGAGCGGGACGGCGCCGTCTCGCCGCGCGTGAAGGAGATCCGTACGGTCCTGGAGGACGCCGGGATCGACGCGCCCGTGCCCGCGTCGATCGTCACCGCGATGTGGCACAAGTGGGTCTTCATCACCACCTTCGGCGCCGTGACGAGCCTGATGCGGGGCACGGTCGGCGAGGTGTACGACACCCCCGGCGGCCCGGAGCTGGGCCCCGCGGTGCTCGCGGAGGCGGCGGCGGTCGCCGCGGCGGCCGGGCACCCGGTGCCGGACGAGGAGCGGGCGGCGACGCTCGCGGTCGTCTCGGCGTCCGGTTCGCCGATGGTGCCCTCGCTCTACCGGGACCTCACGGCGGGCCGGGCCACCGAGGTCGAGCACCTCTTCGGGGACCTGACCGCGCGGGCCCGCGCCCTCGGCGTGCCGACCCCGCTGCTCGACCTGGCCACCCTCCACCTGCGGGTGCACCAGCGGCGGATCGACGCCGCCGGGAGCGGTCAGTAGGCTCGACGGCGCCGGGACGGGAGCAGAGGAGCGACAGAGTGTTCGTCAAGGTGTGCGGGCTCGCCACGACCGCCGACATCGACGTGGCCGCCGAGGCGGGCGCGGACGCGGTCGGCCTGGTGATCAGCGGGACCAGTGTCCGGGGGCTCGACCGGGACCGGGTGCCGGTGCTCGTCGCGCACGTGCCGGACGGCGTGGTGTCGGTGCTCGTCGTCAACGACACCCCGGCCGCCGAGGCCGCCCGGATCGCCGCCGCCCTCGGCTTCGACGCGCTCCAGCTGCACGGACGCGCCTACGACCGCGCCGAGTTCGAGGCCGCCGCCGCGGTCTTCCCGCACCTGTGGCGGGCGACCGCGCTCGCCGACGGGCCCGACACCCGGGTGGGCGCGCTGGGCGAGGAGATCCTGCTGCTCGACTCGCCCAAGGCGGGCTCGGGTTCGCGCTGGGACCTCTCGCTCCTGGACACGGCCCGCCCGGAGGGCCACTGGCTCCTCGCCGGCGGCCTCGCCCCCGGGAACGTCGCCGAGGCGATCGCCACCGCCCGCCCCTGGGGCGTCGACGTCTCCAGCGGCGTCGAGTCGGCGCCCGGCGTGAAGGACCACGACCTGGTCCGCGCCTTCGTCGCGGCGGCGAAGGCCGCGCCGTCCACTCAACCTTCGGACGTCCCCGCACGTCAGTAGGGATGAAGCACGACGCACTACCGAGAACGAGGGGACCCGTGATGGTGGAGGAACTGGCGGAGGTCGTGGTGAGGGCGGCCGGCGTGGCGGCGCGTGGCGTGGCCTCCCTGCTCACGATCCCGGAGACCTACTCGGCGGCGGCGGAGTTCGCCGCGGCGGAGGCCGACCGCCCCCGCAAGCGGCGGGACGACGAGAAGGCCAGGGCCGAGAAGGGTTAGCCCGCGCCGCCGGGCGCGGCGAAGACCCGGGCCAGGTGTGCGGTCAGACGGGCAGGGTCGGGGTCGGGCAGCCGGGCGCCGAGGTGGCCGTCGGGACGGACGACGAACGCGACGGGCCCTTCGCCTCCGGTCGCGTAACGGGCGGCGAACTCGCCGCCGGTGTCCCGGTATACGGGCAGCGGCCCGGTGCCGGCCGGCGCGCCCGGCGGGCGCACCGCGCAGACGTCGACGCGGCCTCCGGTGGCGCGCCAGGCCGCCGAGGCCAGCTCGTCGCGGCCGGCGACGCCGCCGGAGCCGTACCCCGTCCCGTACAGCAGCAGGACGGTGGGGCGGTCGCGGAGGACGTCGTACAGGCGGACCGGATAGGTGGCGATCGGGCCGACGAGACCGCCGCAGTCGGGGGCGCGGTCCCCCGGGGCGGGTCCCGGGCCTTCGCCGGGCGGGTCGACGATCGGGCTGCCCCGGTAGTCGACGAGGAGCTGTGCCTCGCGGAGCATCAGGGTCGCCGGGTCCTCCGGGTCGGCCTGGACGCCGCCGCCGGTGGCGTGCCGCACGGTGCGGGCGACGACCTCCTCGCCGACCGGGCGGCGCTCGGCGTCGTAGCTGGCGAGGAGGGCGGCGGAGGCGGCGCCGTCGACGGCGAGGGCGAGTTTCCAGGCGAGGTTGTAGGCGTCCTGGATGCCGGTGTTCATGCCCTGGGCGCCGGTCGGCGGGTGGATGTGGGCCGCGTCCCCGGCGACGAGGACGCGGCCGTCGCCGTACCGGTCCACGATGCGGTGGCTGATCCGGAACACCGAGGCCCAGCGGAGCGCCGAGGCCGTGGTGCGCTGCGGGGAGAGGCGGTCGAGGACGGCCTGGATGTCGGCCAGCCCGGGCGCCGGGCCCGGGCGGGGGCGCGCCGGGGGGGCGCGGGGCCCGCGGGCCCGGGGGGGGGGGGGGCCCCGGGCGAGGAGAGGGGGCCCGCCCCCCCACCC
>NZ_JBHYKM010000036.1:22904-63759 GCF_042741435.1 Streptomyces sp. NPDC058955
CGCCGAGGCCGTGTGCGACGGCGGCCTCGGCGGCGGCGGTTCCGGTGTCCCGGACGGAGAGTCCGGGCGGCACCCGCATCGACATCCGGTAGCGGTGGCGGCCGGGGAGCGGGATGCAGACGAGGACGTCGTCGACGGCCCCGGTGCCGTCGAGGCGCATCGAGCGCAGGCCGTACCCCTCGGGGAGGTCCCAGTCGACCTCCACGTCGCCGAGCATGTACTCCTCCGGGAACGCGCCGCCCTCGAAGGCGAGTCCGAGCCCCTTGCGCACGGTGCTGTGCGCGCCGTCGCAGCCCACCAGGTAGCCGACCCGCAGCTCCTCCCGGGCTCCGGAGGCGTCGGTCAGACGGGCCGTGACGCCGTCCTGGTCCTGCTCGAACGCGTCGAGCGTCGTGGCGCGTTCGACGGACGTGCCGTGGCGCGCCAGCGCCTCTTCGAGCAGCCGCTCGGTCTCGTACTGGGGCAGGGCGGCGAACCCGTACGGCACCTCGGGCGGCAGCGCCAGGTCGTGGCGGCCCTGCTCGACGCCGTCCACGAACACGTACTGTCCCCGCATCGGGACCGCCGCCTCCAGCGCCGCCCGGACCACGCCCATCCGGTCCCAGACCTCCAGCGTGCGCGGCTGGACCCCGACGGCCTTGGCGTACGGCAGCCGCTCGGGCAGCCGGTCGACGATCCGGCAGTCCACGCCCTGCCGGCGCAGCTCCAGCGCCGCCGTGAGCCCCACCGGCCCCGCCCCCACGACGAGCACGGCCGTCCCGCCGGCGTCGCCCGCCGCTGATCCGCTGGTGTGTGCCACGGCGCCTCCCGGGCGTGCGGGCCCCGCACGGTCGTTCCGTCACCATGGTCGCCCGGGGGCGGGGAGGGGCGCCAGTCGGGTGGGGGCGCGGTTGGATCCTGGATCCAAGGTCCAGGATCTTGGATCCAATGTCCGGGATCTTGGACCCAATGTCCGGGATCCAATCTCTTGGATCCAATCTCTTGGATCTTGGATCTTGGATCCAACCGCGCCCCCGCCCTCAGGCCAGCAGCCCGGGCGCCGCCGCCCCCAGCACCCCCTCGATGCGGCCCCACGTCTCCTCGTCGCGGGCGACGGCCGGAAGGGTCTCGCCGGCGCCCGTGCCCCAGGCGGTGGCGAGGGCGACCGGATCCTCGGCGGTGGCGGCGCCGGCGGCGAGGGCGGCGGCGCCGAGGGCGACGAGTTCGGTGGCGGCGGGGAGGACGAGGGGGCGGCCGGAGAGGCGGCGGACGGTGTCCGTCCAGGCGCGGCCGCGGGCGCCGCCGCCGATGAGGCGGAGCGGGCGGTCGCGCACGGCGGGGTCGGCGGGGTCGAGGCCGCAGGCGGCGAGGAGGCCGTCGAGGGCGCGCAGCAGGGTGAAGGCGGCGCCTTCGTAGGCGGCGCCGAGGACCGCGCGGGGGTCGGTGGTGTGGCGCAGGCCGGTGAGGAGGCCGGAGGCGGCGGGGAGGTCGGGTGTGCGCTCGCCGTCCAGGTACGGGAGGACGACCGTCTCGCCGCCGGGGAGCACGTCCTCGCGGTCGAGGCCGAGGAGGGTGGCGAACCGGTCGACGGCGAGGGTGCAGTTGAGGGTGCACCCGAGGGGCAGGTACGTGCCGTCGGTGGCGGCGAATCCGGCGAGGGCCGGGTCGGCGGGGCGGGTGCCGGTGGCGGCGTAGACGGTGCCGGAGGTGCCGAGGCTGACCACGGGGTGGTCGAGGAGGCCGGCGGCGCCGAGGCCGAGGCCGACGGCGGCGGCCATGTTGTCGCCGGTGCCGGCGGCGACCACGACCGTGCGGGGCAGGCCGAGGGCGTCGGCGGCGGCCTCGGTGAGGGTGCCCGCGCGGGCGGCGCCGGTCGGGGCGACCGTCGGCAGCATCGCGGGGTCGAGGCCGAGGAGGTCGAGGAGGGCGGGGTCGTAGGCGCCGTCGGCGGTGGAGTACCAGCAGGTGCCGGAGGCGTCGCCGGGGTCGGTGAGGGCCTCGCCGGAGAGGCGTTCGGTGAGGAGGTCGTGCGGGAGGCGGACGGCGGCGGTGGCCTCGGCGTGGTGGGGCTCGTGGTCGCGCAGCCACTGCCACTTGGCGGCGGTCATGGAGGCGACGGGGACGGAGCCGGTGCGGTCGAGCCACGCCTTCGGGCCGCCGAGGCGGTCGGTGAGGGCGACGGCCTGGGGGGCGGAGCGGGTGTCGTTCCAGAGGAGGGCCGGGCGCAGCGGCCGGCGGTCGGCGCCGAGGGCGACGAGTCCGTGCTGCTGGCCTGCGACGGCGAGGGCGGTGACGGCCTCCGGGGCGACGCCGGCGTCGCGTACCGCCGCGCGGACGGCGGCGACCAGGGCGGTCCACCACTGGTCGGGGTCGCTCTCGCGGGCGCCGCCGGTGCCGGTGACGGTGTGCGGGGCGCGGCCGAGGCCCAGGACCTCGCCGGTGGTGGTGTCGACGGCGACGGCCTTCGTGGACTGCGTGGAGCTGTCCACGCCGATCACGACGGAGCGGCTGACGGGCACGCCCTCACCTCTCTTCTCCGCATCTGCGCGGCTCGCGGGTCTGGCGCCGCCGGGGTCGGTGGCGTATTAGTTATCTCAGAAAACAAATCCGGCCGCCAGGTCGCGAGGAGAAGGAATCCACCATGCCCGAGCGTTTCTCCCCCACCCCCGAGGACCGTTTCACCTTCGGCCTCTGGACCGTCGGCTGGCAGGGCCGCGACCCCTTCGGCGACGCGACCCGCCCGGCCCTGGACCCGGTCGAGTCGGTCGAGCGGCTGGCCGGGCTCGGGGCGTACGGCGTCACCTTCCACGACGACGACCTGATCCCCTTCGGCGCGCCCGAGGCGGAGCGCGAGGCCACCGTGAAGCGGTTCCGGGACGCCCTCGACCGCACCGGACTCCAGGTCCCCATGGCCACCACCAACCTCTTCACCCACCCGGTGTTCAAGGACGGCGCCTTCACCGCCAACGACCGGGACGTCCGCCGCTTCGCGCTGCGCAAGACGATCCGGAACATCGACCTGGCCGTCGAGCTCGGCGCCACCACCTACGTCGCCTGGGGCGGACGCGAGGGCGCCGAGTCCGGCGCGGCGAAGGACGTGCGGGTGGCCCTGGACCGGATGAAGGAGGCGTTCGACCTCCTCGGCCAGTACGTCACCGAGCAGGGCTACGACCTGCGGTTCGCGATCGAGCCGAAGCCGAACGAGCCGCGCGGCGACATCCTGCTGCCCACCATCGGCCACGCCCTCGCCTTCATCGAGCGCCTGGAGCGGCCCGAGCTGGTGGGCGTGAACCCGGAGACGGGCCACGAGCAGATGGCGGGGCTGAACTTCCCGCACGGCATCGCGCAGGCGCTGTGGGCGGGCAAGCTGTTCCACATCGACCTCAACGGCCAGTCCGGCATCAAGTACGACCAGGACTTCCGCTTCGGCGCCGGCGACCTGCGCCAGGCGTTCTGGCTGGTGGACCTGCTGGAGTCGGCCGGCTACACGGGCCCGCGCCACTTCGACTTCAAGCCGGTGCGCACGGACGGCGTCGACGGCGTCTGGGAGTCGGCGAAGAACTGCATGCGCAACTACCTGATCCTCAAGGAGCGGGCGGCGGAGTTCCGAGCCGACCCGGAGGTCGTCGCGGCCCTCGCCGCGTCCCGGCTGCCCGAGCTGTCCGTGCCCACCGCCGCCGAGGGGCTGGCCGAGCTGCTGGCCGACCCGACGGCCTACGAGACCTTCGACGCGGACGCGGCCGCCGCGCGTTCGATGGCCTTCGAGCGGCTGGACCAGCTGGCGCTGGAGCACCTGCTCGGCGTCCGGCGCTGAGCCCGCGCCCCCGCCGGGGAAGCGTCGGCGGGCGGTGAGGCTGGAGCGGCTCCTCGGTGTCCCGGACGGACGGGCGCGCTCAGGCGGAGTCGCGGACCACCAGCTCCGTGGGGAGGATGACGGTCGCCGGGTCCTCGCCCGCTATCCGGGCGAGGAGGGTGCGGACCATCTCGGCGCTGATCCGGTCCCAGGGCTGCCGGATGGTGGTCAGCGGCGGCTGGGAGTCGTGCGCGGCCGGGGAGTCGTCGAAGCCGCCGACGGCGATGTCCTCGGGGACCCGTCGGCCGGCCCGGGCGAAGACGTCCAGGACGCCCTGGGCCATCAGGTCGGAGGCGACGAAGACGGCGTCCGTGTCGGGGGCGCGCTCCAGGAGGGTGCGGGCGGCCTCGGCGCCGCTGGCGCGGCTGTAGTCGCCGGTGACGATCCGGTCCTCGTCGACGGTGAGCCCGCACTCGGCGAGGGTCTCGCGGTAGCCGGCGAGCCGTTCGACGCCGCCGGGGGTGTCGAGCGGGCCGGTGACCGTGGCGATCCGGCGCCGCCCGGTGGCGTACAGGTGGCGGACCATCTCGCGGGCGCCGTCGCGGTCGTCGGCGGCGACGTATCCGATGCGGGTGGTCTGGCCGAGCGGCTTGCCGCAGGCGACGACGGGCACGCCGGCCTCGTGCAGCCGGGCCACGACGGGGTCGCCGGAGTGGCTGGAGACGAGGAGGACGCCGTCGACGTGGCCGGCCTCGATGTAGCGGAGGTTGCGGCGGCGTTCGTCCTCGGTGCCGGCGATCATCAGGATCAGCGGGATGTCGCGGTCGGCGAGGGCCTGGGTGCAGGCGCGCAGGAGGACGTTGAAGTTGGGGTCCTCGAAGAAGCGCTCCTGCGGTTCCGTCAGGAGGAAGGCGACGGAGTCGGACCTGCCGGTGATCAGCGAGCGGGCGTGCCGGTTGACGACGTAGCCCGTTCTTCGGATCGCGGCGTCGACGGCCGCCTTCGCCGCCGGGCTGACGTAGTGACCGCCGTTGAGGACGCGGGAGACGGTGCCGCGCGAGACGCCCGCCTCGCGGGCCACGTCGTGGATGGTGGCCGGGCGGCGCCTGCTCGCTGCTGTGCTCATGCTCGGTGTTTCCCCTCGTTCCCCTGTGCTCAGGACTTTACGGCGCCCGACAGCAGGTCGAGGCTCCAGAACCGCTGGATGACGAGGAAGAGGGCGATCAGCGGGACGATCGCGAGCAGCGCGCCGGTGATGACGAGGGTGTAGAGGGCGGGCTGGCTGGCGCCCTGCTTGAGGAGGGTGAACAGGCCGACGGTCATGGGGAACTTCTCGTCGTCGCCGAGCATGATGAACGGCAGCAGGAAGTTGTTCCAGATGGCGACGAACTGGAAGAGGAAGATCGTCACCAGGCCGGGGGCGAGCATCGGGACGGCGATCCGGGCGAAGATCCGCCATTCGCCGGCCCCGTCCATGCGGCCCGCCTCGACGAGCTCCCTCGGGATGGCGGCCTCGGCGTAGACGCGGCCGAGGTAGACGCCGTACGGGGAGAGGATCAGCGGCAGCAGCACGGAGGCGTAGCTGTCCGTCAGGTCGGCCTCGGCCATGAGCAGGTACTGCGGGATGGCGAGGATGACCGGGGGCATGAGGACGCCGGTGAGCATGACGTTGAAGAAGAGCTCGCGGCCTCGGAAGCGGTAGACGGCGAGGGCGTAGCCGGCGAAGGCGGAGACCACGGTCGACAGGACGGCGCCGAGGCCGGCGTAGAGGACGGAATTGCCCATCCAGCGCCAGTAGATGCCGTCCCGGTAGGCGGTGAGGTCGCCGAGGTTGTCGGTGAAGCCGCTGCCCGGGAGGAAGCTGAAGGTGGAGAAGAGCTCGTCGTCGGCCTTAGTAGCGGCGACGACGACCCAGGCGACCGGGAGCAGGCAGTAGACGGCGCCGAGGACGAGCGCGGCGGTGGGCAGCAGCGCGGTGCGGCGGGGGCTCGGGGTCCCCCCGCCGGAGGCGGGAGGAGGGCCCTGCGGGACGCCGGGGGTGGTGCCGGCGGCGGGGGCCGCCTTGCGGAGCGTCGGGGAGGAGGGCCCGGTCATCGGCTGGCTCCTTGTGTGGTGCGGCGGTTGGAGATCCTGAGGAGGGCGAAGGAGAGCACGAAGGTGGCCAGGGCGAGGACGACGGCCGTGGCGGAGGCCGCGTAGATGTTGCCGCCGGTGAACGCGTCGTTGAAGACCTTCATCAGGGGGCTCCAGGTGGAGGGGATGCCGTTGGTGAGCGGCCTGAGCGTGGTGGGCTCGTTGAACACCTGGAGGGTGGCGATGATCGAGAAGAAGAAGGTGAGGACCAGGGAGGGCGCCACCATCGGGATCTTGATGCGGAGCGCGATCTGCAGCTCGGAGCAGCCGTCGAGCGTGGCGGCCTCGAAGACCTCGGCGGGCAGGGAGCGCAGCGAGGTGTAGATGACGATCATGTTGAAGCCGGTGCCGCCCCAGACCGCGATGTTGGACATCGCGAGGTAGAGCGGGCCGCCGTCCATGAGGTCGGGCTGCGGGAGGCCGGCCTTCTCCAGGAGGTGGTGGAGGGGGCTGACGTCGGGGAGGTAGAGGAAGCCCCAGAGGACGGCGGCGATGACGCCGGGGACGGCGTACGGGAGGAAGATCGCGAGCCGGGCGAAGGAGCGGCCCCGGACGCGCGCGGAGTCGAGCAGGAGGGCGAAGAAGAGGGCGAGGCCGAGCATCACGGGAACGACGATGGCGCCGTAGCCGAGGACGCGCAGGGCACTGGCGAGGAACTCGGCGTCGGTGAGGGCGGAGGCGTAGTTCTCCAGCCCGGCCCAGACCTCGGACTTGGCGCCCTTGCCGAGGCCGTTGCCCTTGATCTCGGTCCTGTGGAAGCTGAGCCAGACCGCGTAGCCGATGGGCAGCGCGAAGAAGAGGACGAAGAGGACGGCGGCGGGGAGCAGGAAGAAGTAGGGGGCGCTGCGGGCCCGTCTGAGAGGGGTGGTGGGCGACGGGAGGGCGTACGGGACCGCCTCGGCCCCGTACGACCGGCGCGCGCCCTCGGGGGGCTGTGTCACTTCGCGACCTCGAAGCCCTGCTTGTCGAGGTCGGCGACCGTGGTCGCCTGGAGCGTGGTGAGGGCGGCGCCGAAGGCGGCCTTCGTCCTCGCCTTGGCGGCCTTGCCGAACTCGTCCTTGAAGGCGGTGTAGGCGACGTTGACGTTGGGGCCCCAGGCGGCGGGGGCGGTGGTCTTCGCGATCTCGGCGGCCTTGGGGTAGAAGTCGGGCTGGTTCGCGAAGTAGTCGGGGGCCTTGGCGAGGGCGCCGCTGGTCTGGGCGGCGGTGGCGGCGGGGTAGATGCCGCTCTCCTTGACGAGGGCCGCCAGCGCCTCGGGGTCGGTGTTCAGCCAGGTGGCGAACCGGGCGGCGGCCGCCTTGTGCCGCGAGTCGGTGGTGACGGCGGTGGAGGAGCCGCCCCAGCTGCCGGTGGCGTTCTCGCCCTTGCTCCACTGCGGGAGGGGGGCCATGGCCCACTTGCCCTTGGTGGCGGGGGCGGCGGTGGTGAGGGTGCCGGGGGCCCAGACGGCGGAGACCCAGGCGATCTGCTCGCCGGTGTTGAGGGCGTTGTTCCAGGCGGGGGTGTACATCGGCTGGTTGTCGATGGCGCCCTCCTCGACCAGGCCGCCCCAGAAGTCGCCGACCTTCCGGGTGGCGGCGTCGTCGATGCCGACCTTCCAGGCGTCGCCCTCGAAGGTCCACCACTTCGCGCCGGCCTGCTGGGCGAGGCCGGCGAAGAGGCCGGAGTCGTTGGCGGAGAAGGTGGTGAGGGCCTTCTTCGGGTCCTTCTTCTTCAGCGCGCGGGCGGTCTCGGCGAACTCGCCCCAGGTGGTGGGGACGGTGAGGCCGTACTGCTCGAACAGGTCCTCGCGGTAGAAGAACATCAGCGGGCCGGAGTCCTGCGGCAGGGCGTAGACGGCGTCGCCGCCGAAGGTGGTCTGCTGCCAGATGCCGGGGGCGAACTGCTTCTCGACGCCCTTGACCTCGCCGGCTATGTCGGCGAGGGCGTCGTTGCTGACGAGGGTCGGCAGGGCCTGGTACTCGGCCTGGACGAGGTCGGGGCCCTTGTGCGCCTTCGCCGCCGTGATGATCTTGGTGACCAGGTCGTCGCCGGACGCCTGCTTCTGCACGGTGACGCGGACGTCGGGGTGCTTGGCGTTCCAGAGCGCGGCGACCTTGTCCATGCCGGGGGCCCACGCCCAGTAGGTGAGCTCGACGGGGCCGGACCCGGCGCCCGCCTCGTCGCCGGAGTCGGAGGATCCACAGGCGGTGAGCGCGGTGGCGCCGAGGAGGACGGCGGTGGCGGCGGCGAGGCTGCGGCGCGTGATCTGGGGCATGGGTGGGTTCTCCCTGACCGAAAGGGGCCTCTCCATCGGACGGAGAGGCCGACCATGCATCTGTGAGCGTTCACAGTAGAGAAACGTTCCGGACACTTGTCAATGGTTGTTCCTGTGCGGTTATGTTGCGTTGCCACTTCGAAATGTGGTGTGTGTACGTTCACAGATACGGCCACCGAACACCCCCTTCCGTTTCACCGGCGCTCAGGAGAGACCCATGCCAGCCACGACCCCCAAGGGCCTGACCCGGCTCGCGTTCGGCGGGGACTACAACCCCGAGCAATGGCCGGAGGGCGTCTGGCAGGAGGACGTACGGCTGATGCGGGAGGCCGGCGTCACCATGGTGAGCGTCGGAATCTTCTCCTGGGCGCTCCTGGAGCCCGAGCGGGGCCGGTACGACTTCGGCTGGCTCGACCGGGTCCTCGACCTGCTGCACGCGCACGGCGTCCGGGTCGACCTCGGCACCCCCACGGTCGCGCCGCCCGCCTGGTTCTACCGCGCGCACCCCGAGGCGCTGCCGGTCACCGCCGACGGCGTCCGCCACACGTACGGCTCGCGCGGGGCGATCTGCCACAGCTCCCCCGCCTATCGCGAGGCCGCCGCCCGGATCACCACCGAGCTGGCCCGCCGGTACGCCGACCACCCGGCGCTCGCCCTCTGGCACGTCCACAACGAGTACGGCGTCCCCGTCAGCGCCTGTTACTGCGACGGCTGCGCCGGGCACTTCCGGCGCTGGCTGGACGGCACGTACGGCTCCGTGGAGGCGGTGAACGAGGCGTGGGGCACCGCGTTCTGGGGCCAGCGGTACGGCGCGTACGAGGAGATCCTGCCGCCCCGCACCACCCCGACCGCCGGCAACCCGGCCCAGCAACTCGACTACCGGCGCTTCGCCGACGCCACCCTCCGCGAGAACTTCCGCGCGGAGCGGGACATCCTCCACGAGCTGTCCCCGGGCGTCCCGGTCACCACCAACTTCATGACCGCCCTCAGCCAGTGCGACGCGATCGACTACTGGGCCTGGGGCCGCGAGGTGGACGTCGTCACCAACGACCACTATCTGATCACCGACGGCCGCCGCACCCACGTCAACCTCGCCATGGCCGCCGACCTCACCCGCTCCGTCGCCGGCGGCGCGCCCTGGCTGCTCCTGGAGCACTCCACCTCGGGCGTGAACTGGCAGCCCCGCAACCCGGCCAAGCGGCCCGGCGAGATGGCCCGCAACTCGCTCGCCCACGTCGCCCGCGGCTCCGAGGGCGCCATGTTCTTCCAGTGGCGGCAGTCCCGGCGCGGCGCCGAGAAGTTCCACTCGGCGATGGTGCCGCACGCCGGCACCGACACCCGGATCTGGCGCGAGGTCGTCGAGCTCGGCGCCGGCCTCGGCGCCCTGGAGGAGATCCGGGGCAGCCGGACCGTCCCGGACGTGGCCATGCTGTGGGACTGGCAGTCCTGGTGGGCGCAGCGGCTGGAGTGGCGGCCGCACGAGGCCCACGACGCCCGCGAGCGCGCCGACAGCTTCTACGAGACCCTCTACGACCGGCACCTCACGGTGGACTTCGCCCACCCCGAGGCCGACCTCTCCGCCTACCCGCTGGTCGTCGTCCCCGCGCTGTACCTGATGACCGAGGCCGCCGGGCAGAACCTGCGGGAGTACGTGGAGAACGGCGGCACCCTCGTCGTCTCGTACTTCTCCGGCATCGTCGACGAGCACGACGCCGTCCACCCCGGCGCCTACCCCGGCGCCCTGCGGGACGTCCTCGGCCTCACCGTCGACGAGTGGTCGCCGCTCCTGGACCACCAGCAGGTCCGCCTCACCGGCCCCGGCGGGGCCGCGCTCACCGCCGACCTGTGGACCGAGTTCGTCCGCCCGCGCGGGGCCGAGACCGTCTGGACGTACGCGGACGGCCCCGCCGCCGGCGGCCCCGCCGTCACCCGGCACCGCCTCGGCCGGGGCACCGCCTGGTACGTCTCCACCCGCCTCGACGCGGCCTCCCTGGACGCGATCGTCGCGGCGGCGTCCGAGGACGCGGGCCTCCCGACCCGCGTCGGCATCCCGCACGACGTGGAGGTCGTCCGCCGGTCCGGCGCCCACGGCCACTACCTCTTCGCCCTCAACCACACCCCCGAGGAGGCGAAGGTCCCCCTGGACGGCACCGGCACGGACCTCCTCACCGGCACCGGGGCGAGCGGCACCCTCACCGTCCCGGCGGGCGGCGCCAGGGTCGTCCGACTGGACGACTGACGGACCCGCGGCCCCCGGCCCCGCACCCGGCCCCGTCACGGGGCCGGCCCCCGATCTCCCCGAGGAACGGCGCCACCGCACCACCACTCCCCCATCCGTCACCGTCGAAGGGACATCGGCGATGCGTATCGTCCGAGGCCGTTTCCGGCTTCGCTCCGCCGTTCTCGTCACCGCGCTCGGCGCGGGGCTGTCGCTCGGGCCGTTGCCCGCACGGCAGGCCGTGGCCGCCGGCACGCTCACCAACACCGGCTTCGAGGCCGACGGGACCGGCACGGCGACGCCGTCGGGCTGGTCCACCTACTCGGCCGCCGGACAGAACGCGGCCTCGTTCTCCCATGCCGGCGGCCGCGGCGGCGGGTACCGGCTGTCGCACTGGTCGTCGTCCGCCTACAAGGTGGAGACGTACCAGTACCTCAGCGGGCTCGCCGACGGCACGTACACGCTGAGCGCCTGGGTGCGTTCCGGCGGCGGCCAGAAGGCGGCCTACCTCGCCCTGCGCAACTGCGGCTCCGCCGAGCAGCGCACCGACCTGCCGGTGACGACCGGCTCCTGGATACGGGTCGTGACCTCCGTCAGGGTGGTCGGCGGCGGCTGCACGATCAGCGTCAACTCCGATGCCAACGCGGGCAATTGGCTCAACGTCGACGACCTGGCCTTCACCCCGGGCTCGACCGGGCTCGCCGTGAAGGGCGTGGACCTGTCCGCCCTCAAGAAGAACGAGGACTTCGGCGCCACGTACAAGAACGCCTCGGGGACGACCGGCGACCCGGTCGCGCTCCTCAAGGGCGCGGGCGCCACCTACGGCCGGCTGAAGGTGTGGGTGAACCCTGCCGACGGCTACAACGACAAGGCCCGGGTCCTCGCCACCGCGCAGCGCATCAAGGCGCAGGGCATGAAGCTGCTGGTGGACTTCCACTACTCGGACGTGTGGGCCGACCCGGGCGCGCAGAGCAAGCCCGCCGCCTGGGCCGGGCACTCGTACCCGCAGCTGAAGGCGGACGTGTACCACCACACGTTCGACGTCCTCGACGCGCTGAGGGCGCAGGGCACCACGGCCGACATGGTGCAGATCGGCAACGAGATCAACACCGGCATGCTGTGGCCGGAGGGCTCGACGAGCAACTGGACGCAGCTCGCGGGGCTGCTGAACTCCGGCATCTCGGCGGCGAAGGCGGTGTCGCCCACGACCCAGATCGCGCTCCACCTGGCGAACGGCGGCGACAACGCGCTGTACCGCACCTGGTTCGACAACGCCAAGGCGCAGGGCGTGAGTTACGACGTGATCGCGCTGTCCTTCTACGGCTACTGGCACGGGGCGCTGTCCTCGCTCCAGGCCAACCTGGACGACATCTCGGCCCGTTACGGCAAGAAGGTGCTGGTCGCGGAGACGGCGTACCCCTTCCGCCTGGACAGCGAGGACGCGCACGAGAACATCATCGACCTGCCCTCGGAGCTGGTCTCCGGCTACCCGGCCTCCCCGGCGGGCCAGTCGGCGTGGCTGCGCGACGTGATGAACGTGGTGGAGGCCGTCCCGGGCGGCCGCGGGCTCGGCGTCGTCTACTGGGAGCCGGCCTGGACCGCGGCGACCGGCAACGGCTGGGACCCGACCGACCCGTCGTCGGGCAACGCCTGGGAGAACCAGGCGCTGTTCGACTACGACAGCAGACTGCTGCCGGCCGCGAACTGGCTCGCCCACCGGTAGAAACTCAGGTCAAGGGCCGGACTCCTCAAGGGAGTCCGGCGCGCACCCGCCGTACGGCCCCCTCAGGGGGTCTCGAACTCCGGCTCGGCGAGGAGGTCGTCGACGAGGGTGAGGCGGGTCTCGGGGAAGTACTCGGCGATCGCCTCGCGCATCATCGCCTCGCCCTCGGGGTCCGGGGTCCCGCACTTCTCGCGCGTCTCGCGGTCGGGCCAGCGGGCGTACGCCACCCAGGTGTCGTCATCCGAGCGGTGGAGGCGGGAGCCGTAGCTGCCGCACTCCTGATGGATCGCCAGGGTCACCCGATGCCAGCCGTCCATGAGCTGCTGCTCCCGCCCCGGCCGCACCTTCCACCGGTAGATCACCGCGAACATCTCTCCGCCTCCCTCGTCCGGTACGGCGGCCGAGCCGCCCCTGTCGCATGCGCCGCCCGTGCCGCGCGCGCCGCCTCCGCCGACGACTGAACTACACCGACCAGTTCAGTGTCAATACTGAACCGTTCTGTCGATGGCCGTGGCCCCTCCGTCAAGCGCTGCGGGCGGTCCTGAGGCTGACCGCGCGGGCCGGTTCCGGTCCGCCGCCCGCCTGCGGCTCACCGGAGGGCGGTGTGCCGGTCGAGGAGCCGGGTGTACGCGGCGGCGGGCCCGTCCTCACCGGTGAGCGCGCGCAGGGCGGCGGTCGCCCCGGCGGGGTCGTACGGGCCGTCGTGGCGCCGGAGCCGGGTGAGCAGCAGGAGCCGACCGGCGCCGTCGACGCGGATGCCCCGATCCGTGAGGGTGGTCCGGCCGCTGTCCGCGACGACGAGGGTGACGCCGGTGTAGCCGTGGCTCGCGCCGGGACAGCCGACCCTCAGGGTGAGGACGGTCTCGCCGTGGGCGGTGGCGATGCCGCGCGCGGCGGTGAGGCCGGGCGGGGCGCCGTCGAGGCGGTGGTCGAGTTCGACGCGCACGCGGGGGCCGGGCTCGGTGACGTACTGGACGAGGACGTCGTCGGCCCGGGAGACGAGGACCCGGCTGGTGCGCTCGCCGGCGGTGGCGGTGACGACCCCGGTGGCGAGGTCGACCGCGCGCCGCGCCCCGGGGCCGGCGGTCACGTCGTCGGCGCGGACGCGGGTCCGGAAGCCGGGGTGGGAGGACTGGATCCACTGCGGCGGTTCGGCGTCGATGGGCCGGTGGTCGGGGCGTACGAGGGTGTGGTGGGTGACGATCACCCGGTCGTCCCGGGGGTCGCCGTACACCAGGGCCCCGTGCCGACCGTTCCCGACGACCAAGGCGTCCTCTCCCCGGCGAGTGGCGGGCGACGGCTCCCAGGTGCCGTGCGCGGGTCCGTTCATGGGTGCTCCTCCAGGACGGCGGCGCCGAAGCGGTCGAGGGTGAGGGCGGCCCGGTGCGCGCGTCGGCGGACGAGCCCGGCGGCCGGGTCGTCCGGGGGACGTTCCGGTTCGGGGCCCACGGCGACGGTCGCCTCCTTCCGCGCCCCGGGACAGGGGCTACGTCTCTGTCGCCGCCGACGGCGTGAAGGTTGCCGCCGATCGCGAAGACGCCGAAGTCGCCTCGGCGCAGACCGTCGTGCTTCCTCCCGATCAGCCGCACCGACAACGCGGCGGGTCAAGACGGCTAGGCTCTCTCGATCGTCCACTTGGGGGTCCCATGACCAGCACGACGTCCGTACGCCGCTCCGCCCTGCTCGCGGCGGCACTCGCCGCACTCGCCGTCTCGTGCGTGACCACGCCGGAGCCGGACCGGACGGTGGAGCTTCCCCGTCCCTCCGCCACGGCCGCGGCGGGGGCCGGGAGCGCGTCGGCGACGGCGTCGGCGGAGCCCACGGCCGCGCCCGAGGCCACCGACGCCCTGCCCGACGACTCCCTGCCCCCCACCGCGGCCGGATCGGCCGACCCGTACGCGCCCTTCTCCGGCGAGAAGGTCCGCGACGCCTTCGCGACCCTCCAGGCCACGCTCTACGACTCCTGCACGACGGACTGCTCCTCTTTCCTGGGCCGCGTCAACAAGGAGATCCAGGAGATGGACATGGCCATGAAGTCCGACCCGAAGGGTCCCGGTCATTTCCCCGAGCCGATCGCCAGGATCGCGGAGCTGAACAGGACCCTCGCCGGGGACAGTTCCTTCGAGAACCTGGCGAAGTACAAGAAGGAACTGATCGGCACCCGGGACTTCATCAACACGTGGATGCAGGACCACCCCGACGACTACCGCTGACGACGGCGACGGCGAGCGCGGCCGCGACGAGCCCCGCGCTCAGCAGGAACGGCCCCGTCGGCCGCTCCAGGACCGGCGCCGCGAGCAACGGCCCGGCCACGGCCCCCACGTTGAGGGCGACCGTGGCGTAGGCCCCGGCGAGCGCGGGCGCCCCGGCCGCCTCGTAGAGGATCCGGGCGATGAGCGTCCCGCCGAGGGCGAACGACAGGGCCCCCTGGACCAGCAGGAGCGCCAGCAGGGCCGCCGGACGGTCCGCCAGCACCGCGACCGCGAGCCAGCCCGCGAGGAGCAGCGGGCCGGCGACGGCGAGGAGCCGTTCCGCGTGCCGGTCGGCGAACCGCCCCGCCAGGGTGACCCCGGCGAAGGAGCCCGCGCCGAAGAGCACGAGGGCCACGGAGACCCAGGGCGCGGTGAGCCCGGCCGGCCCGGTGACGACCGGCGCGAGGAAGGTGAAGGCGCCGAAGGTGGCGGCGTTCACCAGCGCGGCGAGCACCATGACCCGTACGAGCCGGGGCGTACGCAGCACACGGAACTCGGCCCGCAGCGAGGCCCGTTCGCCACGGCCGGCGGGAACGCCCCGCAGGACGCCGAGCGCGGCGGGCACGCACAGCGCCGCCACCGCCCAGAACGCCGCCCGCCATCCGGCGAGCGAGCCGAGCAGCGCGCCGCCGGGGACGCCGGCCACGGTGGCGACGGTCGTCCCGCCGAGGAGCACGGCGAGCGCCCGCGCCTTGCGGTCCGCCGGGACCATGGCGGTGGCCGCGGTGAGGGCGAGGGCGAGGAAGCCCGCGTTCGCGAGGGCGGCGGCGAACCGGCTGACGAGCAGGACGGCGAAGCTGGTCGTCACGGCACCGACGACATGCGCGCCGAGGAAGACCACCACGAAGACGAGCAGCCCGGACCGCCCGGACCACCTCCTGGCGAGCACGGCCATCAGCGGCGCGCCGATCACCATGCCGACGGCGAAGGCGGAGGTCAGCGCCCCGGCGGCACCGACACTCACCCCCAGGTCGCGGGCGAGGTCCGGCAGCAGACCGGCGAGCATGAACTCCGAGGTGCCCATGGCGAAGACGGCCAGGGCGAGCAGATACAGGGGAAGGGGAAGGGGAAGTGCCACAAAGAACTCCGAGGCGAGGCGGGAGGGGACGAGACGAGAAGGACGAAGAACGTCGTCGCGTCACCGCCGTCGGCCCGCTTCCCCCGCCCCCTCGGGACGCGCGGACACGCCCGACCGCCCGCACGGCGCTGAGCGCTGCGGGGGGGCCGGTGCCTGTTCACCGACTCAGGGGATGCGGAGGCTCAGGGGCTGACGGCGTGACCGAAAGCCCCCCACTCTGGATGCCTCGGGACTGGACATGCGCGGCAGGCTACGCCCCGCCCCCACTCCCCCGCATCCGCATTTCCGGCTCCTCGAGGAGGCCGCCGACGACGCGGAGCTGCTCGCCGCGCTCATCGGGACGACTGAACCGACCGGACCAACGGCCCGGTGGCCGGGGCAGCGACCCGCCGGTTCAGACCACGAGCACGATCGGCAGCGCGGCGGAGCGGCCGTAGCTGAGCGCGTGGATGAGCGCGTCTCGTATGCGGGCCACGTCCTCGGCCGGCGCGTTGAGGACCGCCTCGACCACGGGATCGTCCAACTCCAGGTCGTCCAGGGCGGCGGGGTCGAACGTGACCCGCAGGAGGTTGCGCTCCAGTTCCACCGTGCGCACGCATCCGTACGCGGCGTTCTGGTCGGGGGTGACGACGCAGTACGAGTCCATGCCGAGGCGGACGGCCTGCTCGTCCGGCTCCTCGACGCCGCCCTGGAATTCGAGCGCGAAGCCCTCGTCGCCCTCCGACTCGGCGATTCCGGCCGTCGGGACGCCTATGCCCGGGGGAAGCTCCTGGTGCCAGCCGTAGGCGACGTTCGCCACGAACCTGTAGGTCATGCGCGTGTTCTACCAGACCCGGTGCGCCCGTCAGGCGTCGGCCCACTCCCCGTCCGTCATCAACTGCCGTCCCGCCAGCTCGGGTTCCTCGTGCCATGCCTGGAGGTCCGTCGGGCGGACGCGGTACCAGCGGTAGGCCGGACCCGAACGGCGCGCGTCCCAGCCCGTCCTGGCGTGGAAGCCGTCGGCGGCCTCCGCCGGGACCTCGTCGTGCGTGTACGTGGTGACCTCGCCGTCGAGCAGGACGACGTCCCTGGTGTCGCCGAGGGCGAGACGGGTACGGGGGTGGGCGGCGAGGTTGCGACCGGTGGGGTTGGCCGCCCGGGTGACGAGCCAGACGTCCGCCCCGTCCCAGAAGAACGAGAGCGGCACGAGGTAGGGCAGGCCGTCGGGACCGGCGGAGGCGACCCAGAGGTCCACCTCCCGCTCCAGGCGGTCCCGTACGTCCGCGATGCGCTGCGCGCGGTCGCGCGGCGGAACGGCGCCGCCGGTCACCGCTTGACGGATTCGATGAAGGCGGTGAAGACGGCGGCGGAGACGGTGAGGGTGGGACCAGCCGGGACCTTCGAGTCGCGGAGGGGGACGAGGTTGTGGGTGGGGACGAGGTTGTGGGCGACCTCCACGCACTGTCCGCCGTCGGCACTGTAGGAAGACTTGAACCAATGGGGGGTCACAACATGCCCTTTCGTGCTTCCTCGATCATGGCCACGGAGTCCGCCTGGGAGAGCGATTCCGCCGCGAGTTGATGGTAATGCGTGAGCATGGACGTCACGGCTCCGCTCTCCCGCTCCAGGTTGCCCTGGGCTTGCGACTCGGCGTAGGAGAGCACGGACCGATCGGGCAGGGTCAGCAGGGTCACGGGCCGGTTGAACGAACGCCGCTCCCCGAGGGCGAACGGCGCGACCTGGAGGACCGTGTAGGGCCGCGCCGCGAACTCCGCCAACCGACGAAGCTGCGCCGCCATGACGTCAGGACCACCGACCAGATGGCGGATGCAACTCTCGTCCATTACGACCAAGAGCATCGGCGGTCGCTCCCGTTCCAGGATCTGCTGACGCTCGAACAGGAAGGTCAGGCGCCCGGCGGCCTGGTCCGCGCTTGCCGCTCCGCGCGCCACCGAGGCGTCGGCCAACGCCTGAGCGTATTCCGGCGTCTGCAGGAGCCCCGGGACGAGACCGATCTCGAAGAGACGGATCTCGATGGCCCTGCGCTCCTGGTGGACGTACTCCGGGAAGCCCTCCATGAGCACGCCGTGCCGCAGCTGCTGGCACTCGCGGTCGAACGACTGATCCGTCCCCGTCAGTCCGAACGCCGCGTCGAGAGCTCCCGAAAATTTGAGAGTTGAGGGTCGGCTGCCAGTTTCCACGGCGGAGATGTGCTTGCTGGAGTACTTCGTACGGGCCGCCAGCTCCTCCTGCGTCCAGCCCCGTTCCTCGCGCAACCTGCGCACACGTGCCCCGTACGCCGCCAAAGGCCCGCTGTCCGGCTCAAGCACCTTGCGATGGACCACAACTCTCCCTCAGCCGTTTGTCCGTTGAAGGGCTTCCGACTGTAGGTCACGCTGGGTGCACCCCGTAGCGAATCCGCTACAGAGAGGAGCATCCATGCCTGAAAGCGACCACCCAGGCCCGGTCCCCGACCTCGGAACATTCATGGCGGCGGACACGCCCGAGGGCCGGCCCCGCCTCGGGAAGGTGACCGCCTGGGACGGGGAGTTCGTCCACCTCCGGCGGCCCGGCGGCGGGGCCGAGTGGACGGCGGCGCCGTGCGAGCTGCGCCGGCCGACCGAGGACGAGCGCGTACTGATCCGCGTCCTCACGACGCCCGTGCCGACGGCGGCGGCCGATCCGCCACCGCAGCGGTGCCCGGAGCCACCGGTCGTCCTCTCCGTCGGCCCCGTACCGCCGGCCGTGCCGACGCCGGGCTGCGTCACCTGCACGATCGCCGCCGCGCACGAGCGCCACCACCGCCGGACGCACGACCACTCCGCGGCGGCGGACTTCCGGGTCGAGATCCGCAACCACCCGCACACGGAACCGAAGTTGACGCTCCCCCGGGAGCTGCCGTGACCGCGGTCCCGGTCTACCGCATGGCCAGGCACCCGGGGCCGGAGTCCGAACTCACCATGACCGCGCGCTGCATGGACGGCGGGTGCGCGTGGGAGTCGGCGCCGACGCCGCGGCCGACGGCCGGCGCGGCCGGCTGCGTGGCGCACTCGGCCGCCACGGGGCACGGGACGTTCGCGGTCCGTCTGGAGTACATCGCGCTGGTGACCGCCGGGGCGGCAGGGAGCGAGGAAGGCAGTGGCTGACGCGGCCACCAGCGCCACCTCGTCACCTCGTCACCCGGGTGCGCACGGGGCGAGGCGGAGACGCCACCGGTCGCCCGGTCAGTCGGCGGGCAGGCCGAACCAGCGGAGGAGGACGGGACGGGCGCCGTCGGGGGCGTCCTCGGGACCGCGGGCGTAGCGCGCGAGCAGGGCCAGATAGTCGTCGTGGAAGGCGTCCAGCTCGTCCTTCGTGAGGTGGACGAGGCTGCGTGAACCCCGCATCCAGCCGTCGGACTCCGCCTGTGCGGCGGTGAACTGCCGGGCGAGCGCGACGTCCTCCTCCAGCCTCATCCGGTCCAGCTCGGAGGACAGGGCGCGCTCGGCCTCCGTCATCTCGGCCTGCGGCGGTCTGCGGATGTCGAGGCCGCGCACTCCGCGCCACCAGCGCTCGCGCCCGGTGGAACGCTCGGGGATGTCCTCGATGAGGCCGCTGCGCTCCAGCATGCGCAGGTGGTAACTGAGCGTCCCGGTGTTCTCGCCGAGGGCGGCGGCGAGGGTGGTCGAGGTGGCCGGGCCCGACGCGCCGAGGTGGCGCAGGATGCGCAGGCGCAGGGGGTGCGCGAGGGCCTTGAGCATCTCGGGACTGTCGACCGTCCGCCGCCCTGCGGCTTCCGCTCCGGGTTGGTTCGTCATGGTGGCCAGTCTATCCGGATGGCGGGTTTTTCTCTGCAGAGCTTCCTCTGCAGAGAAATCTCTGCAATGCTGGATGCATGACGACGAACCGAGTGACCTCACATCGCACCGTCCGCCGCTTCACCAGTGCTGCCGCGGCGGTACTTCTCGCCGGACTCGCCCTGGGCGCGGCGCCCGCGCACGGAGCCGAACCGGCCGCGGATCTGCCCGAATTCGACTTCTCCGCCTGCCCGGCCGTCGACGAGCTGCCCGCGGGCGCGGACCCCGGGACCTGGCGCTGCGAGGTCATGCACGCCACGGGGCACCTGCGCATGGGCGCCGTCGACGAGCCGCTGACCGAACCCATGAAGATCGCCTTCGCGGAAGGCCGCGTGGGCGGCGAGTTCCGCCAGGTGTTCGGGAGGATGACCGCCGCGCCCATCCGGGTGGGAGGCACCCCGCTGACCCTGACTCCGCAGTACGGCGGCTACTCGGACTTCCTGTCCGACGACACCCGGCGCGGCGAGTTCGACGTCACGTTCGCCCTGGGCTCGGCGCACGGCCTGCCGGCCCTGGCGTCGTCGGGCTGCTCGGTGGGCAGCGCTGAGGACGCGGTCCATCTGGTGCTCAAGGACACCGCTCCCACCCGGGTGATATCCAGGAACCCCCTGGTCGTCGCCTTCGGCGCCGAGGACGCGGAGTTCGCCGCCCCCGGCACCAGTGGCTGCGGCCCCCTGGGCCGCGCACTCGACCGCGTCCTGGGCCTGCCGTCCGCGGCAGGGTCGAACGTCTTCCACATGGACGTCACGGTGGCCATCCGCCCCTACGCCTAGGTCCGGAGGCAGGCCGCCCGCTGTCCGCATCTTTGACGGTCGGCCAACGGCCCGATCAGGCCGAGGAATCGGTGACCGGAAAGAGGCGCCGTAGGGCGGTCCGACGGGTCGCGGGCGCATCTCCCGGGGGCGATGTCAGTGGTGCGGCATACGATCCGGGGATGAGAGCTTCCGGAACCTTCCAGGTCGCCGACTTCGCTCCGGCGCCGGTGCCCAGCCCTGCGATCGGGACGGCCCTGCCCGTCGGTGTGGCCACGCTGGAGAAGCAGTACGAAGGCGAGGTCGTCGGGCGCTCCGTCACCTTGTTCACCGCCGCGTTCGACCAGTCCACCGGCACGGGGACGTATGTCGCGATGGAGTCCTTCGAAGGCACGCTCCACGGCCGGGCGGGCGCCTTCAACTTCGCGCACTCCGCGACGACCCTGGGCGAGGGGCGGGAGAGCGAGTTCTTCGTCATCGTGCCGGCCAGCGGGACGGGCGCGATGGCGGGGATCACCGGGACGGGCGGCCTCGCGGTCGACGCGGACGGCACCCACCGGATCTGGTTCGACTACGAGCTCGGCCCGTAGCCCGGGGACGGGATACGCCGGCACAAGGAGGAAGCATGCTCACTCGTCCGTCGGCGCTGGCAGCGGGACGGCGCCACTCGGTCGGACGGCGCCGGGACGGAACGGTTCTCGCCGTGGGCGACGGCGCGGCCGGTGAATGCCGTGTCGAGCGGTGGGAGGACGTCGTCGAGGTGGCCGCCGGCAACGTCCATACCGCGAGGAACACGGGCAAGTCCCATACGGTCGGGCTCCGTTCGGACGGCACGGTGCTGGCGACGGGGTGGAACGGCGACGGACAGTGCGACGTCGCCGACTGGCGCGGGGTCACGGCCCTGGCCGCAGGCTGGCGCCGCACGCTCGGGCTGCTGGAGAACGGCCGCGTGCTGGCGGCCGGCCGGAACGCGGAAGGGCAGTGCGACGTGCGGTCCTGGCGCGAGATGGTCGCCCTCTCGTGCGGTGACTGGCACTCGGTCGGCGTGCGGTCGGACGGTTCCGCACTGGCCACGGGCAACAACCGGCGGGGGCAGTGCGCCGTGGAAGGGTGGCGCGACCTCGCCGCCATCACGGCCGGGTACTGCCACACCGTCGGCCTCAGAGCCGACGGGCGGGCCGTGGCGACCGGGGACCGGACGACCGGGGCGTGCGAGGTCGACGCGTGGGAGGACGTGGTGGCGCTCGACGCGGGCAGCTACCACACCGTCGGAGTCACCGCCTCCGGGCGGGCCCTCGCGACCGGGGACAACAGCCACGGGCAGTGCGACGTCGACGACTGGCGCGACGTCGTCGCCGTGGCGGCCGGTTCGACACACACCCTCGGCCTGCGCGCCGACGGCACGGTCGTCTCCACGGGGAACAACGCCGACGCACAGTGCGCGGTCGACGCCTGGACCGCGATCCGGCTTCCCTGAGCCTCCGTGCCGCGCCCACGCGACGGGACCTCGACGGGGGACCACGCCGGACGGGGGTCCTGGCCGACGAGGCGGGTGCGCTTCCCGGGACGCCTGCGGGAAATGCGTGGACGGGCGCGTGCCGGTTCCCCTACGGTGTGGGTTCACGCCCTGAGACGGTCGGAAGGAGGCGAGTGCCGTGCAGTTCACACCTTTCCAGCGCTCCCGCTTCCGCTGTTCCGGCGTGGTGGTCCGTCAGTTCTGACGTCCGGCCGGGAGCGCGCCCCGCAGCCTGCAACCCGGAGGAATTCCATGACCGGTCTGGTCATCCGCACGCTTTCCGCGAACGACGCCCCTCTCTTCGACGCACTCCCCGATCCCCTCGGCGCCCGTGAGAACCACCGGCGCACCCGCTTCCGCCCCGAGTGGAAGCGGGTCGCCCTGCGCGACGGCGAGGTCGTCGCGCGCGGGGCCTGGTGGGGCGGGCCCGACGACGCGGAGCCCGTGAACATCAACTGGTTCGACGTCGCCGAGGGCGAGGAGGAGGCCGGGGTCGAGCTGCTCCGCTCCGCGCCCTGGCGGGTCGAGCTGGAGATCAACCTGCCCGGCGGCTGGCGGGAGGAGGCGGGCCCGCGCGCCGCCGCCGAGGCGCGCTTCGCCGCCGCGCGGGCCGCCGGGTACGAACTCCTGGTGGAACGCTTCCTGTACCGCTGGACGCCGGAGCACGGTATGCCCGCGCGGCCCGGCCGCCTGCGGTTCGACGCCGAACCGGACGACGCCGTGTTCTTCGACGCGCTGCGGCGCATCCACTCGGTCACCCTGGACGCCCACGCGCTCATGGCCATCGAGGAGGGCGGCCTCGACCGGGCCGCCCAGGAGGAGCTGGACTTCTTCCACTGGTGCCCGTCCCCGCGGGAGTGGTGGCAGGTCGCACGTACGCCGGACGGCGAACTGGCCGGGATCCACATCCCGGCCCACAACCCGTCCGGGCCGACCATCGGCTTCATCGGCGTCGTCCCGGAACACCGCGGTCACGGCTACGCCTACGACCTGCTCGCGGAGTGCGTCCACCACCTCGTCGCGCACGGCGCGGAGTCCATCAGCGCGGCGACCGACCGGGGCAACGTCCCCATGGCCGCGAACTTCGCCAAGGCCGGCTTCCCCGTCACCAGCGAGCGGATCAACTTCCGTCCGGTGAGCAGCGGGGACTAGCCGCCGAGCGGCCCGCGTCCCCGGGCGTCCGGCTCCCCGCCGCCCGGCGGGGAGTACAGGGCGCCCTGGACGTACTCCATCGCCTTCGTGAAGACGGGGTCGCCCAGACGGCGGTTCATCTCTGCCTCGTCGACGTCCTCGATGTGCGTCTGGATCCACCAGAGGTTGCCGAAGGGGTCGCGTACGCGGCCGACGAGGTCGCCGAAGAAGAGGTGGGTGACCTCGGTGACCGAGGTGCCGCCGGCCTCGACCGCCCGGCGGTGGACGGCCCGCGCGTCGTCCACGTACAGGCGGACGAACGCGGGGGTGGGCGCCCAGCCCGGCGGGCTGTCGAAGGCCATGATCCGGCCGTTTGCGATCCGCAGCTCGGCGTGCCCGATCGTGCCGTCCGGGAGCACGAAGCGGCCCAGGTCCTCGGCTCGGCCTCAAGAGTTCCCGGACCGGGGGGTGTCACGCCAGGAACCGCTCCAGCAGGCGGTTGAGTTCGGCGGGCCGCTCGGTGGGGATGGAGTGGTGGGAGGCGTCCGGCAGGATGGCGACGTCGGCCGCGGGCAGCAGGTCGCGGGCCCTGGCGGCGACGCGTCGCGCGTCGTGGGTCCGGCTGCGTTCGGCCAGGAGGACCAGGGTCGGAA
Source organism: Streptomyces sp. NPDC058955 (assembly GCF_042741435.1). NCBI lineage: Bacteria > Bacillati > Actinomycetota > Actinomycetes > Kitasatosporales > Streptomycetaceae > Streptomyces > Streptomyces sp. NPDC058955. The sequence goes on from NZ_JBHYKM010000036.1 coordinate 46,205, forward strand.
TCGTGCAGGCCCTGAGCTCCTTCGGCCAGGGGCGGCGCAGGGCCACGACCTTGGACCGCACCGCCGTCGTGGTGCTGTCGAGGAAGTGCTGCCACTCGGGGTCCTCGGGTGGCCGGCCGGTCTCCCACAGCAGGAAGGACCGCTGGCGCGCGACGGTGGGTCTCGCCAGCGACGGGAGCGCGCGCAGCAGATAGCGGGGGCTCGGCCCGGCGAAGCAGTTGGTGGGGTCGAGGAGGGCCAGCCTGCTGACGCGGTGGGGCGCGCGCAGCGCGTAGCGCAGGGCGATCGCGGCCCCGTAGGAGTGGCCGCACAGCCGCGCCTCCCCCAGGCCGAGCCCGTCCAGAACCGCGTCCAGCCACACCATCAGGTCCCCGGCCCCACGCAGGGGCGCCCCGTCGTGGACGCTGCGGCCGTAGTCGCCCATCACATCGACCGCGTACACCCGATGGTCGCGGCTGAGGTCCCCGACGTTGCCGAACCACACCATGGAGGTGGTGCCGCCGCCGGGCAGCAGCACGAGCGGGGCGCCGCCCTCCGGACCGCACACGTGGACCCGGGTGCTGCCGTACGGCGTCGGCACGTCGACGCCGGTGACGTCCGCGGGCCAGCGCCGCAGCAGGGCGTCGTACGCCGCGAGGAAAGCCGCCTGGCCACCGGGGCCGCCCTGCTCCATGGTCCTGCCCCCTGCTGGTCTCGAAACAGCCGCCGTCCTCGTGTGAGGCCCGCTCAGCAATTATCCCGACGAGGGAGTCGATGGCCAGTGCGCCCCCCTGGGTCGTCGATGTCGAACTCGGCCTGTTTGCGGTCGAGTTCGCGGCCCGTGCCTGCATGCTGAGCGGGGCGCGTCTCGCCGGACGGCGCGGACCGGCTGGACGAGGGACTGAACCCGCCACCGGCTTCGATTCAACGGTCAACTGGTCGGGAATCAACCATTTTTACCGACTCGGAAGGGGTTTTCCCCTCGTTGCTCCGGTTAGTCGCCGGGAGACCGCGACAACGCCTGGAGGGTGAACATGATCGCCCAGGAACAGATTGCGACTGTGCTGGACCATCCCGTTTACGACACCGAGGGCAGGAAGATCGGCGACGCCAAGCGCGTCTACCTCGACGACGCCACCGGCCGCCCCGAATGGGTCACCGTCGGGACCGGCCTGTTCGGCACTGGCGAGTCCTTCGTGCCGATCAGGGACGCTTCCCTGGTCCACGACCACCTGCAGGTCCCCTACCCGAAGGACCGGGTCAAGGGGGCTCCGCACGTCGACGTCGACGGCGGCGGGCATCTCGACGAGAGCGAGGAACAGCGCCTCTACGCCTACTACGGCATCGACTGGGACGACGCCTGGAAGGCCCACGGCGGCACCGCGGGCACGACCGGCACGACCGGATCGGCCGGTATGGCGGGCGCCCCGGGGATGAAGGGCGACCTCGGGCCCGCCGCGGACGCGATGACCCGCTCCGAGGAGCGGATGCACGTCGGCACGGAGCAGGTCGAGACCGGCCGCGTGCGGCTGCGCAAGTACGTCGTCACCGAGGAGGTCGAGCAGACCGTGCCGGTGCACCACGAGGAGGTGCGCGTGGTGCGCGAGCCGATCACCGAGGCCAACCGCGACGCGGCCCTGTCCGGCCCCGAGATCGCCGAGGCCGAACACGAGGTGACCCTCCACGAGGAGCGCCCGGTCATCGAGACCCGGGCGATGCCCGTGGAGCGGGTCAGCCTGGTGACGGACGAGGTGACCGAGGAGCGGACGGTCACCGGAGAGATCCGCAAGGAGCGCATCGAGGTCGAGGCGGACGACACCGTCGTCGCCCGCGAGGCCGACGAACGCGGCGGGATGTGACGCACCCGCCGTCCGCGGCCCCGCGCCGCCGGGGCCGGGCCGCCACACCACCCGGCCCCGGCACAGGGCATCAGACCAGCCGGGCAGGGTGCCGTCCGGGGGCCGTCCCGCACCGGCCGGTCAGTCGAAGCCGCCCCTGAGGGTGGTGCGGCCGCCGTCGGGGGCGGTGAGGACGACGGTGTACGCGTCGGCCGAGGCGTTCCGGGTGCCCTCCGCGTGGTTGTACTGGGCGGCGAAGGTGTGCGGGCCCGGCGGCAGCGCGCGGCCCTCCTTCAGGGTCCAGCGGTAGACCAGGGCGCCGGCCTCCTCCGCGACGGTGACCGTGAAGTCCTCGGCGGGGCGGGTCTGCCAGTGGCCGGTGCTCGCGATCCCGCCGGTGAGCGCGACCCGCAGCTCGACGGTGAGGCCGGCGACCTCGGCCTCCGTGGTGACGGCGAGGTCGCTCTGCGCCCACCAGCGGTTGCTGCCGGCGTCGACGGTGCCGGCCGCCCGGGCCACCGGGCCGGGCTGGGCGGCGACGGCCGGCGGGGGCGCGGGCGGGTCCTTCAGGGTCGTCACGGCGAGGCCGCCGAGGCCCAGGACCGCGGCCACGGTGGCGGCCACGGCGACCGCGACCGTCCAGCGGCGCCGGGGCAGCCCGGCGCGGGCCAGCGGCGGGCCGGCCATGCCCCGCTCGACCCGGGCCAGCATCCGGGCCCGGTCGGGCCGGTGCGCGAGCGCCGCCTCGCGCAGCTCGCCGCGCAGCCGTGTCTCGTCCATCAGCGCCTCCCCGCGGCGAGTTCGGTGGCGGCCCGGCCGCCGAGCAGCCGCTGGAGCTCCGCCATCCCCTTGGCCGTCTGGCTCTTGACCGTACCGACCGAGACGCCGAGGGCGAGGGCGGTGTCCCGCTCGGAGAGGTCGAAGGCGTGGCGCAGCACGACGCAGGCGCGCTTGCGGAACGGCAGGGCGCGCAGCGCGGTCCGTACGTCGACGACGGCGGGCACGTCCGGGTCCTCGGTGTGCTCGGGGCGGCGGTCCCAGAAGGCGGCGATCCGGCGGCGCTCGCGGACGGCGCCGCGGATGCGGGTGCGGACCAGGTTGGCGACGACGCCCCGGGCGTAGGCGGCGGGGTGCTCGGCGGCGCGGACGCGGTCCCAGCGGTGCCAGAGGGCGAGCATGGCGTCGGCGGCGAGGTCGTCGGCGGCGTCGGTCTCGCCCGTGAGGAGGTGGGCGAGGCGGGCGAGTTCGGCGTAGTGGCGGTCGAAGAAGTCCCGGAACTCGGCGTCGCTGTCCCCGTCCCGCCGGGGGTCAGCGACGGTCACGGCCGTCCCCCGGCGGGGTGGGCGCAGGTCCGGTGCCGGCGCGGACGGTGAGGCGGGGGGTGAGGAGTTCGGTGCCGCGGGCGGGTTCGCCGCGCAGCCGGGCGACGAGCCGTTCGACGGCGATCCGCCCCAGGTCCTGGGCGGGCACGGCGACCGCGGTGAGCGGTACGGAGGCGTGGGCGGCGACCTGGTCGGGGCAGAGCGCGGCGACGGAGACGTCCTCGGGGACGGCCCGGCCCTGGTGGCGGAGGACGGCGAGGAGGGGTTCGACGGCGGCCTCGTTCTGGACGACGAGGGCGGTGGTGCCGGGGCGTTCCTCGAAGATCCGGGTGACGGCGGCGGAGACGGCCGCGTAGGTGCCGTCGACGGGCCGGTGGAGCACGTCGAGGCCGTGCTCGGCGGCGGCGGCGCGGATGCCGGTGAGGGTGCGCTCGGCGTAGCCGGTGCCCCGGGCGTAGACGGCGGGGGGTTCGCCGAGGACGGCGAGGCGGCGGTGGCCGAGGCCGGCGAGGTGGTCGACGCAGCGGGCGCCGGCGGCGGCGAAGTCGAGGTCGACGCAGTCGAGTCCGGCGGTGTCGGCGGGCAGGCCGATGAGGACGGAGGGCCGTTCGGCCTCCTGGAGGCAGGGCAGCCGGGGGTCGTCGAGCTCGACGTCCAGGACGATCATGCCGTCGGCGATGGCGCTGCCCTCGACACGGCGGACGGCCTCGGGGCCCTCCTCGCCGGTGAGCAGCAGCACGTCGTAGCCGTGGGCGCGGGCCGCGGCGGTGACGGCCATGGCGATCTCCATCATCACCGGCAGGTAGAGGCCGGTGCGCAGCGGCATCATCAGGGCGAGGACGCTGGTCCGGCCGCCGGCGAGGGCGCGGGCGCCGGCGTGCGGGCGGTAGCCGAGCGCGTCGATGGAGTGCTGGATGCGTTCGCGGGTGGCGGCGGAGATGGAGCGCTTGCCGCTCAGCACGTAGCTGACGGTGCTGGCCGACACACCGGCGTGACGGGCGACGTCGGCGAGGGTGACCACGTGCGTGCTCCTCGGCTGGTCCGGGCGGTTCTCCGGGGCGGTTCCCCGGAGCGGCGTCCGGGGTGGATGGGGAGTGCCCGTCGGAGGACGGGGACCCCCGACCCTAAGCGGCCGCTCGCCGCACTGTCCAGGCGGGGCACGAAGAGTCCAAGGGCCCGGGTTTCTCGCGGGGTTGTGCGGGGGCGTGCGGCGCGATGGGAGGGAAGCCGCCGCGCAAGCGCATTCCGGCGGGTGTCCGCCCCCCGCGCCTTCTCCGCGCCCCACGGCGGACCGTCACCGTGCCCGGGCACTGGGTACTTTCGAGGCCGTCCCGGCGTCCTGCTCGCTGTCCTTCGCCCCGCTCAGGTCGTTTCGCGTCGCTCAGGTCGTTTCGCGCCGCTCAGGTCATGTTGAAGTAGGGCAGCGGTCCGGCGGGCTGGTCGGCGGTCACCCGCCGGATCACGGCGATGGCGAGGACCGCGGTCAGGATGTTGAGGCCCTGGTCGACCGGGTTGCGGTAGTCGAAGTGGTCGAGGACCAGGAAGTGGAAGGCGACCGAGAGGGGCCCGTCGCAGAGCCAGGCGATCCACCAGGCGTTGATCAGCCAGGCGTCACGCGGCGGGCCGCCGGCCCGGCGGATGTCGAGGGTGATGCGGCGCGGCACCCACCACATCGCGAGCGGGATGATCCAGGCGCCGAGCGCGAACGGCGGGGTGTACCTGTGGCTGCCGGGGGCGAGCACCTCGGCGTTGCAGCGGGCGCGGTGGAACCAGACCAGGAACGAGATCCAGCACGCCACCTGGAGCACGGCCGGGAACGGCACCATGTCCTCGGCGAGCCAGGGCGAGTCCTTGCCGCCCGAGGCGATGATGTAGACGTCGGTGAGCGCCTGGGTGGCGATCAGCGACTGGACGACGAGCGCGGGCCCCGCCGGATTCCGGAATCTGTAGCGGGGCCCTCGCACGGCGGCCGGGCCGACGGGCACGTTGTACGCGTCCATGAACTGTTTCCCCCCCGGGATACGGTGGCGCCGCCGTGACCGGGCACGGCGGCGGTGACGAGCGGCATCCTACGGCCGCCCCGCGGCTCACCGGCCCGGGGCCACCAGTCCGAACTCGTAGGCGAGAATGACCAGGTGGATGCGGTCGCGGGCGCCGAGCCGGCTGAGCAGCCGGGCCACATGCGCCTTCGCCGTGGCGGGGCTGATGAAGAGTTCCCCGGCGATCTCCTGGTTGGACAGACCGCGCCCCACGAGGGTGAGCACCTCCCGCTCGCGGTCGGTGACGGCCGCCGGGAGGGGGCGGGGCGCGGAGGCGGTGTGGGTGGGGTCCTGCTGCCGCGCGAAGGCCGCGATGAGCCGGCTCGTGACCGCGGGGGCGATCAGCGCGTCCCCGCCCGCGACGACCCGCACGGCGCCGAGGATGTCGTCGAGGTCCATGTCCTTGACGAGGAAGCCGCCGGCTCCGGCGCGCAGGGCCCCGTACACGTTCTCGTCGTCGTCGAAGGTGGTGAGGACGAGCACGCGGGCGCCGCTGGGCCCGGTCGTGATGAGCCGGGTCGCCTCGATGCCGTCCATGCCGGGCATCCGTACGTCCATGAGGACGACGTCGGGCCGGGTCTCCTCGGCCAGGGCGACGGCCGCGGCGCCGTCGGCCGCCTCGCCGACGACGTCGAGGTCCGGCGCCTCGGCGGCGAGCAGGCGCAGGCCGGCCCTGATGAGGGGCTGGTCGTCGACGAGGAGGAGCCGGACCGGAGGGGTGCTCACCGGGCCTCCTGCGGGAGCGGCAGCCGGGCGGCGACCCGGAAGCCGCCGCCCGGCCGGGGCCCGGCGGTGAACTGCCCGCGCAGCAGCGCGGCCCGCTCGCGCATGCCGGTGATGCCGTAGCCGGCGCCGGATCCCCGGTGACCGGTGCCGCCTCTGGCCGGGAGGCCGGGTCCCTCGTCCGTGATCTCGACGCTGACGGCGTCGTCGCCCAGGTCGACGACGACCCGGCAGGCGTCGGTGTGCGCGTGCCGCACCACGTTGGTGACGCCTTCCTGCACGATCCGGTACGCGGCGAGTTCGACGTCCGGCGGAAGCCCGCGGGGCGCGCCGCGCCGCTCCAGGCCGACGCGCACGCCCGCGTCGGCGGTGGCCGCGACCAGCCGGTCGAGGTCCGCGAGACCGGGTGCGGGTTCGCGCGGGGCGGCCTCCGGGTCGTCCGCGCGGAGGGCGACGAGCATCCGGCGCAGCCCGGCCAGGGTGTCCTTCCCGGTGCTCTCGATCGTGGCGAGCGCCCGCTGGGCCTCCTCGGGCCGGGATCCGGCGACCCGGCGGCCGACGCCGGCCTGGATGGTGATGACGCCGATGCTGTGGGCCACCATGTCGTGCAGTTCGCGGGCGATGCGGAGCCGTTCCGCCGTGACGGCCTCGGCCGCCTCCCTGGACCGCAGTTCCCGGGCGTGCCGGCGCCGCTCCCGCAGCAGGTGGCCGGCCGTCCAGGCCAGCGCGGTGGTGAGCGCGAGGACGACGAGCTGGGAGAGGTACGCGTCCGAGCCCGTGCGCGCGTACGCCAGGGAGACGGCGTGGGTGGCGAGGGTCGCGGCGGCGGCCGCGCCGGCGGCGAGCGGGCGGCGGGTGGCGGCCACGTACGCCACGACGAGGTCGGCGAGGAGCGCCTGCGCCTGGCCGAGCTGCCAGCCGGCGCCCGCGCCGGGCGCGTACAGCGCGGCGATCCGCGAGGAGGCCGCTGTCGCGGCCGACGCCGAACCGGCCAGCAGCACGGCCAGCGCGATCCCCGGCCGGCGCGGGAGGAGCGGCGCCACCAGCGCCGCCGACAGCACGGGCAGCACCAGCCGCGCCCCGGTGGGCTCCACGGTGTGCAGGACCAGGACGGTCGGCACGACGAGGTAGGCGAGGGCGGCGGCCCAGGTGAGGGCACCGGTCACCGCCGGAGGAACGGTCATGACGAGATCCTAGGAAGTGCCCCGCGGGCGGCGCATCGGCCCACGGGCTTACACCCGTGGGTGACAGGGCGGGCGGTGGAGCGCGCCCGTCGGCCGATGCCGGGAGGGGGCGTCCGGCGGCAGCGTGGACGGCGTGATCGAAGCGAACGCACTCACCAAACGCTATGGCGCTGTCACGGCGGTCGACCGGCTGTCCTTCACCGTCCGGCCGGGCCGCGTGACCGGCTTCCTCGGCCCCAACGGGGCGGGCAAGTCCACCACCCTGCGGATGGTCCTCGGCCTGACGACGCCGACCTCCGGCACGGTCACGGTCGACGGGCGGCCGTTCCGCGACCGGCCGCGCGGGCTCCGGCACGTCGGCGCCCTCCTCGACGCCCACGAGGTGCACGGGGGCCGCACCGCCCGCGCCCATCTCTCCGCGCTGGCCCACGGCAACGGGCTGCCGGCCCGCCGGGTCGAGGAGGTCCTCGGGACCGTCGGGCTGGCCTCGGCGGCCGGCCGGCGGATCGGCGGCTTCTCCCTGGGCATGAAGCAGCGGCTCGGGATCGCCGCCGCGCTCCTCGGCGACCCGCCGGTCCTCCTCTTCGACGAGCCGCTCAACGGCCTCGACCCGGAGGGCGTGCGCTGGGTGCGGGGCCTGTTCCGGACCCTGGCCGCGGAGGGCCGGGCGGTCCTCGTCTCCAGTCACCTCATGGGCGAGATGGAGCACACCGCCGACGACCTGCTCGTGGTGGGCCGGGGCCGGGTCGTCGCGGCGGAGCCGCTCGCCGTCTTCGCCGCGCGGGGCGGGGGCGCCACCGTCACGGTCCGCACCCCGGACCCGTCGGCCCTGGCCGACGCGCTGCGGGCCGAGCCCGGGGCGGCGCTCCGGGCGGCGGACGACGGCGGCTGGACGGTGACCGGCGTGGGCGCCGAGCGCGTCGGCGACCTGGCGCACGCGCACGGGGTAAGGCTGCACGCGCTGACCGCCCGGACGGCTCCGCTGGAGGAGGTCTTCCTGGAACTGACCGCCGACCGGGTCGAGTTCGGCGCCTCGGAGTCCGCCGGGCCGGGGCCGGAACGCCCCGACGTGCCCCTGCCCGTGTCCGCCCGTGAGGAGTCCGCCCGATGAACGCCCCCGCATCCGTCCGCCACCTCGCCCCGCCGGAGGTGCCGGCCCGCTTCCGGCACCTGCTCCGCTCGGAGTGGATCAAACTCCGGTCGCTGCGCTCGACCCCGTACGTCCTCGGTCCGGGCGGCCTCGTGGTGACCGGGATCTGCGTCAACGCGGCCCGGTCGAACGCCGACCGGCTCGACCGGGGTCCGCGCCCCGGGCCCGGCCCCGACCCCGGGGCGGCGGCCGACGCCGACTCCGGCCTCCCCGCGTTCGCGTTCGACGCGCTGGGGACCGCGTTCGTCGATCCGGCCTGGCAGTTGCTGATGGTCCTCGCCGCCTGCCTCGGCGCGGCCGCGCTCTCCGGCGAGTACGCGACGGGCCTGGCGCGGACCACGTTCGCCGCCGTGCCGGACCGGCGGTCGGTCGTCGCGGCGAAGGCGGTCGTGGTGACGGCGGTGCTGCTCGTCTTCGGCGCCTGCGTGGCGCTGACCTCGTTCGCGGCGACCCAGGCGCTGCTGCGGGACCACGGCGGCCTGTCGCTGTCGGATCCGGGCGCGGCGCGTGCCGTCGTCGCGTCCGCGCTGCTCGCGCCGGTGTGCGGGCTCGTGGGCATGGCGGCGGGGGCGCTGGTGCGCCACGCGGCCGGGGCCGCCGTCACCGTGATCGGCGTGCTCCTGCTGCTGCCCGCGCTGTTCCAGGGCGACACGTACCGCTGGGTCAGGGAGACCGGCCATCTGCTGCCCCTGGACGCCTGGGCGACGCTCGTCCACGACCCTGCGCTGCCGGTGACGGAGAAGTACCCGGCGACGGCGGCGGAGGCGTGGACCGTCCTCGGCGCCTGGGGGGTGCTCGGGCTGGCCGTCGCGATGGCGGCGGTCCACCACCGCGACGTCTGAGCGCCGGGCCGGTCGAAGCGCTTCGAAACGAGGGCGTGCGGCGCTTCGTCGAAAGGATCCAAGGGGGGGTCAGGCGAGCCGTACGACGTTCCACGACATGGGCTCCAGGACGGCCGTCAGCACCCCGTCCACGAGCTCCGCGCCGGTCACCTCGTGCGGCACCACCCGGTCCGGCGCGGCCGCCGTGTTGCACGCCTCCGGATCGGCGTCGGCGAGCGCGCTGTGCTCCACCACCCGCGTCAAGGCGCAGCCGCGCAGGGCGACTTCCAGCGGCAGCGGCCTCTCCCGGTCGCGGTTGACCGCGAAGACCGTGACGCTCCCGTCCTCGGCGCGCACGGCGGTCGCGTGCAGCAGCGGCACCTCGCCGTGCTTCTCGGTGCGGTGCGCGGGCGAGACCGGACGCACGTCGAGGACGGTCCCCCGGCCGTACCGCGCGGCCTGGGCGAAGGGGTGGAAGGTGGTCTGCCGCCAGGCGGGGCCGCCGGGCTCGGTCATGATCGGCGCGATCACGTTCACCAGCTGGGCGAGGCAGGCCACCGCGATCCGGTCGGCGTGCCGCAGCAGCGTGATGAGGAGCGAGCCCAGGACGACCGCGTCGGTGACCGTGTAGACGTCCTCCAGGAGGCGGGGCGCCTCCTGCCAGTCCTCGAAGGGGTGCGGGGCGGGGCGACGCTGGTACCAGACGTTCCACTCGTCGAAGGAGAGCGTGAGCCGCTTCTCCGACTTCAGCCGGGCGGCCACGTGGTCGCAGGTGGCGACGACCTCCTCGATGAACGCCTCCATGTGGACGGCGGAGGCGAGGAAGGAGTCGCGGTCGCCGTCGGTCTCCTCGTAGTAGGCGTGCAGCGAGACGTGGTCCACGACCTCGTACGTCTCCGCCAGCACGGTCGCCTCCCAGGCCGCGAAGGTGGGCAGGTCGCGGCCGGAGCTGCCGCAGGCGACGAGTTCGAGACCCGGGTCGATCTGCCGCAGGGCGCGGGCGGTCTGGGCGGCGAGCCGGCCGTACTCCTCGGCGGTCTTCTGCCCGGTCTGCCAGGGGCCGTCCATCTCGTTGCCGAGGCACCACAGCCGGATGCCGAACGGCTCCTTGTCGCCGTGGGCCACCCGCAGGTCGGAGAGGGCGGTCCCGCCGGGGTGGTTGGCGTACTCGACCAGCTCCATCGCCTCGGTGATGCCGCGGGTGCCGAGGTTCACGGCCATCATCGGCTCGGCCTGCGGGCCGAGCTTGCGCAGGAAGCCCATGAACTCGCTCAGGCCGAAGCGGTTGGACTCGGTGGTGCGCCAGGCGGGGTCGAGTCGGCGCGGCCGGTCGGCGACCGGGCCGACGCCGTCCTCCCAGCGGTAGCCGGAGACGAAGTTGCCGCCCGGGTAGCGCACGGCGGTGACGCCCAGTTCGCGGACGAGGTCGAGGACGTCGGTGCGGATGCCGTCGGCGTCGGCGGCGGGGTGGCCGGGCTCGTACACGCCGGTGTAGACGCAGCGCCCGAGGTGTTCGACGAAGGAGCCGAAGAGGCGGGGGTCGACGGGACCGACGGTGAAGTCGGGGTCGAGGGTGAAGCGGGCGGTGTGCTCGGGAAGTGACACGCGGATCCCTCTCGTTCTCGCTCGGTGTTCGACCAACGGCCGTATGTCCGAACGAGAACGTAGGAGCGGGGCACCCGGGCGTCAATGGATCACCGCCCCGCCCGCCCGAGGGCCGGGCGGCCCCCTTTCGGGGACCGCCCGGCCTCGTCGTACGCGGAACCCCTCGCGCGGGGCGGGCTGTTATTCGAGCAGCTCCGCGTACGAGCCCATGGCCAGGGCGATGTCCGCCTGGGCCCAGAACCGGTGGTAGGTGAAGACGGGGGCGGCGCCGCCCGCCAGGTACGCCTCGATCTTCGGCCAGGCCGGGTCGTCCTGGTAGAAGGAGCGGATCGAGGCGAAGGTGGAGGTGGAGTCGACCGCGTCGCCGTTCGGCATCGCGCCGGTCCAGCCGGTCGGCACGTACACCGGGTCGTCGAAGCGGTTGTAGTCGGCGCGGGTCTCCTCCACGGCGATGCCCAGCGGGTCCTGGTGGTGGTCCCACATGCCGTCGAGGAGGGCCTTGGCGACCCGCTTGGCCTCCGCGTGGCCGGACTTGGCCGCGTAGTAGGTCAGGGTCTTGGCGTAGGCGGCGGCGACGCCGACGTCGTTCGTGTAGTCGGCGACGGTGACGTGCAGGCCGTCGTTGGCGCCGGGGTTCGCCGCGTTCCAGGTGTCCGGGGCACCGGACCACTGGAGCGTGGCCGGGATGCGGTAGGTGCCGTCGGGGTTGACCGTGGTCTCCGACAGCGCCCACGCGACCCACTTGTCGAGGACGGTCTTCGCCTCGGCGTCACCGGTCTGCTGGTAGTACTCGGCGACCCGCTCCATCGACCAGGCCTGGAAGCCGAACCACTGGTTCGACGCCGGGTCGTGGTAGACGGGCTTCTCGTCGTAGAACATGCCGTGGAAGGTCGGGGTGCCGGCCGGCGGGGTGGCGTAGCGGCCCTGCCAGCTGTTGGTGGCACCGCCCGCGATGGCCCCCTCGGACGACTGGAGCCAGCGGTAGAACTCCAGCTGCCGGTCGAGGCTGGTCGCCCAGTCCGTCTGCCCCGTGGGCGACTTGGGCTTGAGAGGGGCGTAGGAGCTGAGGGCGTGGGCCGCGAGCGGGTTCTGGTAGCCGCTGTGGTTGTGGCTGGAGCCGATCCGCCAGGCCCAGCCGGCCGAGGTGTCGACGGCGCCGCCCCAGGCGTAGTACCACGACAGCAGGTAGTGGGAGCTGTCCTTGCCGGTGCCGGCCGGGCAGGCGGTCGGGCCGACGCAGTTGCCGATCTTCTTGAAGTACTTGTCGAACATGGCGTACCGCAGGTAGTCGCCCATCTTGGCGGCCTTGCCGATGGTGGCCGCGACCTGCGCGCCCTTGCCCTGCTCCTTGGCCCAGAGGTCGGCCCAGTAGGCGGCCTGGATGGCGCGGGCGTCGGCGTCGGGCGCGTTGGTGTACTTCCACTGCTTGGCGTAGGACGCGTCCCCGGTGAAGATGTCCAGGTAGCCGTTCTTGCCGCCGTAGGTGAAGTTGTCGCAGGTCGGGTGGGTGACGGTCTCCCAGACGGACTCCTGCGGGCCGCGCTGGAAGGTGTTGATGTACGAGGGGCCGGTCGCCGTCGGACCCGCGGAGCACTTGCCCGGCTCGTTGCCGAAGCCGTAGACGTTGTCGACGTCCTGGATCCAGTGCATGCCGTAGATGTCGTCGGTGCCGTAGGCGCTCTTCAGTTCGGCCGCGATCGGGTCGGCGCCGGAGGTGACGCCGGAGTCGAGGCGGGCCGGGTACTGCGAGGGGAGGTCCCACTCGGGGGCGTAGGTGGCCGGCTTCGCGGCGTTGTAACCGGAGTTGGTGGGCTGGTCGGCGTGGGTCGGGATCATGAACTTCTCCATGGTGTCCCACGCGCCGTTGAACTTGGTCCAGTCGCCGGTGATCTTGCCGTACATGGCCTGGAGCCAGATGAGGTAGCTGTACGCCTCCGAGGTCGTCTCGTGCCCGTGGTCGGGGGCCTCGACGATCAGGGTCTCGACGGAGTGGTACGGGATGCCCTCGGGCGAGAAGTAGCCGTTGGCCGGGTTGGTGATCTTCCCGTACAGGTCGAGGAAGCGGGCGTCGTAGGTGGAGTCCGCGGCGAGCTGGGTGACCTGGACCTCGGCCTTGGCGTGGCCCGGGGCGGTCGCGGCGAAGACGGCGACGCCGGTGCCGGTGGCGCCCGCGGTGACGGTCACCTTCTGGGCGGTGTTCCAGTTCGCCGGGGTGAAGGTCAGGGTGGCCGGGGAGGCGGTGAGGTTCGTGTTGCCCGAGGTGCGGGCCACCGTGACCGTGACGTTCGCCGTCGGGGCCGTGGAGAGCTTGAGGTCGAAGGTGCCGGTGGCGCCCTGGCGTACCGCCAACTGGCCCGGCGTGGCGACCAGCGCGGCTCCGGCGGCCACCGTGATGCCGACCGGCGCGGACTCGGCGGAGGCGCCCTGGCTGTCGTACGCCTTGGCGTAGAGCGAGTGGGCGCCGGCGGCGAGACCGGTGGCGCTGTGCGTGAAGGGCGCGGTGGTGTCGGTGCCCAGCAGGGTCGTGTCGCTGTAGAACTCGACCTTGTCGACGGTGGCGCCGTCGGCCGCCGCGGCCGTGGCGGCGAGCGGGACGGCGCTGCCCGCGGTGTAGACCGCGCCTGCGGCGGGGCTGGTGAGCACGGCGACCGGCGGCTGGTGGGCACCGACGCACAGGGTGCCGTTGACGGCGAAGTTCGTGGGTGCGGTGTTGGCGCCCGTGTAGGTGAACTGGCCGCCCGCGGTGACGGCCGCGCCGGCGGCGACGGTGCGGTTCCAGTCGGCGTTGGTGACGGTCACGTTCTTCCCGGACTGGGACCAGACGCCGTTCCAGCCGTTGGTGAGCTTCTGGTCGCCGGCGTAGGAGTAGGTGAGCGTCCAGCCGTTCAGGGCCTCGGAGCCCCGGTTGGTCAGGGTGAGTTCGGCGGTGAAGCCCGAACCCCAGTCGTTGGTCCTGTAGTCGACGCTGCACTGCACGGCGGCGGCCTGCGCGGTCCCGGCGCCGGCGCCGGCGGCCAGCAGGCCGAGGGGGAGCGAGAGCGCGGCGGTCAGGGCGGTCAGGTGCCTGCGGGGGCGGCGTGGTCTCGAGCGTGGCATGCGGTGGATCTCCTCGCGGCTCGGGAGGTCGGGTGTGCGAAGAGCGGGCCGTACGGGGAGTGCGGGGCGGTGCTCGCGCGGTGGTCGGGCGGCGCGGGGGCGGTGCTCTGTGGTGCGGGGGCGGGCATGGAGAACAAGCCCTGAACCAGTGGGAGCGCTCCCACTGTGCAAGCGTGACGCAACCGCGTCAAGATGCGTGAAGAGTCGAAGGCGGGCAACGAGGAATTTCCACAACTCCTCTTTTGCTTGGCGCTTGTTGCCGCTACGGTCTGCCCGACCAGTGGGAGCGATTCCATCCAGTCGGCACGCCGTAGGGGGCGTGCCCTCGCTGCGAGGACTCGCTCATGCGACATCCCCCACGTCTCACCGCGCTGCTCGCAGGAGCAGCGGTCATGGCGGCGAGCACCGCGCTCGCCGTCGTGGGTACGGCCTCAGGAGCCGCGGCCGCACCCGTCTGCACCGTGGAGTACTCGGTCACCAACCAGTGGGCCGGAGGCTTCCAGGGTGCCGTCACCGTCACCAACAACAGCACCGCGCTGAACGGGTGGAGCCTCGGCTTCTCCTTCCCGGCCGGCCAGCGGGTCGGCCAGGGCTGGGGCGGGAGGTGGACCCAGTCCGGCGACGCCGTCACCGTCACCAACGAGAGCTGGAACGCCCAGCTGGGCACCGGCGCGACGGCGACGACGGGCTTCATCGCCTCGTGGACGGGGACCAACACCGCCCCGACCGCGTTCACGCTCGGCGGGGTCGCCTGCGCCACCGGCGGGCCGACCACCCCGCCGACGACCGGGCCCCCGACCACCCCGCCCACCACTCCCCCGACCACACCGCCCACCACACCTCCCACCACACCGCCCACCTCCCCGCCGCCGACCCCCGTCTCCGGCGCGCCCGAACTCTCCGTCACCGGCAACACGTTCACCGACCAGAACGGCGCGGTCCGCCGGCTGCTCGGCGTCAACCGCTCCGGCGGCGAGTTCATGTGCGTCCAGGGCCACGGCATCTGGGACGGTCCGGTCGACGACGCCTCCGTGCGGGCGATCGCCGACTGGAAGGCCAACACGGTCCGCATCCCCCTCAACGAGGAGTGCTGGCTCGGCCTGGACAACATCAAGCCCGAGTACCGGGGCGCGAACTACATCGACGCCGTGAAGGACCTGGTGACCAAGGTCCTCGCCCACGGCATGACCCCGGTGGTCGAACTGCACTGGACCCACGGCCAGTACACCGGAAACTCCTCGGGCTGCGCCGACGTGCACGCCAGCTGCCAGAAGCCGATGCCGAACGCCCGGTACACCCCGGCGTTCTGGACCTCGGTGGCGAACACCTTCAAGCACGACCAGCGAGTCGTCTTCGACCTCTTCAACGAGCCCTATCCGGACCGGGCGACCTCCACCGCGACCCAGGCGTGGACCTGCTGGCGCGACGGCGGCACCTGCCCCGGCATCGGGTACGAGGTCGCCGGCATGCAGGACCTGGTGGACGCGGTCCGCGCCACGGGGGCGAAGAACCTCGTCCTCGTCCCGGGCCTCGCGTACGCCAACGACCTCAGCCAGTGGCTGACGTACCGCCCCACGGATCCGGCGGCGAATCTGGCCGCCGCCTGGCACGTCTACAACTTCAACACCTGCTCCACCGAGACGTGCTGGAACGACACCCTCGCCCCCGTGGCCGCCCAAGTGCCCCTCCTCGCGGGCGAGATCGGCGAGAACACCTGCGGGCACGCGTTCATCGACCGCGTCATGAAGTGGTTCGACGACCGCGGGCTCTCGTACCTGGGCTGGACCTGGAACACCTGGAACTGCAACTCCGGTCCCGCGCTGATCAGTTCGTACGACGGCACCCCCACGTCCTTCGGCATCGGGCTCCGCGACCACCTGCGCGCCCGCACCTCCTGAGAGGAATCCCCACCCGCATGAGCCGCACCCGGAACACCAGCCGCACCGCCCTCCTGGCGGCCCTCGGCCTCATCACCGCGACCGGGGCCACCGCCACGGTCTTCGGCACCACCGCCGGCGCCGCCACCCCCGGCTGCAAGGTCGACTACACGATCACCAACCAGTGGAACACCGGCTTCGGCGCCAACGTCGTCGTCACCAACACCGGCGACCCGGTGACCGCGTGGACGCTGGAGTGGAGCTACGGCGGCAACCAGCAGGTCACCCAGGGCTGGAACGCCACCGTCACGCAGTCCGGCACCGCCGTCAGGGCCACGAGCATGTCGTACAACGGCGCGCTCGCGACCGGAGGTTCGACCTCCTTCGGCTTCAACGCCTCCTACAGCGGGACCAACGCCGTGCCGGCGACGTTCAAGCTGAACGGCGTCACCTGCAACACCGCGACGCAGCCGACGGACCCGCCGACCACACCCCCGACCACCCCGCCCACCACCCCACCCACGACGCCGCCGACCACCCCGCCGGCCGGTGCGAAGGCCGACAACCCGTACGCCGGGGCCAAGGTGTACGTGAACCCCGACTGGCGCGCCAAGGCCGAGGCCGAGCCCGGCGGCAGCCGGATCTCCAACCAGCCCACCGGCATCTGGCTGGACCGCATCGCCGCCGTCACCGGCACCGGCAGCGCCCGGGGCCTGCGCGCCCACCTCGACGAGGCGCTGGTCCAGAAGGGCTCCGGCGAGCTGGTCGTCCAGCTGGTCATCTACAACCTGCCGGGCCGCGACTGCGCCGCGCTCGCCTCCAACGGCGAGCTGGGCCCGACGGAGATCGACCGCTACAGGACCGAGTACATCGACCCGATCGCGGCGATCCTGGCGGACCCGAAGTACGCGGGCCTCCGGATCGTCACCACGGTCGAGATCGACTCCCTCCCGAACCTCGTGACGAACGTGGCCGGGCGCGACACGGCCACCGAGAACTGCAACGTCATGAAGGAGAACGGCAACTACATCAAGGGCGTCGGCTACGCGCTCAAGAAGCTCGGCGCGATCCCGAACGTCTACAACTACGTCGACGCCGGCCACCACGGCTGGCTCGGCTGGGACTCCAACTTCGGCCCCTCCGCGGAGCTGTTCAAGCAGGCCGCGACCGCCGAGGGCTCGACCGTCGCCAACGTCCACGGCTTCATCGTCAACACCGCCAACTACAGCGCGCTGAAGGAGGACAACTTCAAGATCACCGACACCGTCAACGGCACCACCGTGCGCCAGTCGAAGTGGGTCGACTGGAACTGGTACGTCGACGAGCTGTCCTATGCCCAGGCGATGCGCGACAAGCTGGTCTCGCTCGGCTTCGACAGCAAGCTCGGCATGCTGATCGACACCTCCCGCAACGGCTGGGGCGGCACCGCGCGTCCCACCGGCCCGGGCGCCCTCACCAGCGTCGACACCTACGTCGACGGCGGCCGCTTCGACCGGCGCATCAACCCCGGCAACTGGTGCAACCAGGCCGGCGCGGGCCTCGGCGAGCGTCCCCAGGCGGCCCCGGCCGCCGGCATCGACGCGTACGTCTGGATGAAGCCCCCGGGCGAGTCCGACGGCGCCTCGAAGGAGATCCCGAACGACGAGGGCAAGGGCTTCGACCGCATGTGCGACCCGACCTACACGGGCAACGTCCGCAACGGCAACAGCATGTCCGGCTCCCTCCCCGACGCGCCCCTCGCGGGCCAGTGGTTCTCGGCCCAGTTCCAGGAGCTCATGAGGAACGCCCACCCGGCGCTCTGACCCTCCCGCCCCCCCCCCGCCCCCCGCGGACCCGGGGCGGGGCCGGGAGCCCCCCCAGATCGGGGGGGGGGGGCGCGCGCGCCGCCGCCCCGCCGCCCCGCGGCGCGCGGGGGGCGCGC
>NZ_JBHYKM010000036.1:63769-66716 GCF_042741435.1 Streptomyces sp. NPDC058955
GGACCCCCACGGTCCCCGTCCGGCCGTTCCGTCGTCGGCGGCGTCCCGCCGCCCGCCCGGAAGCTCAGCAGGAACCCCGGACCACCAGCTCCGTCGGGAAGACCCGGCGCGGGTCCTCCGGGGTGCCCGCGACGGCGCGCAGGAGCATCCGGGCCATCGTGCGGCCCATGCGCTCCGTGGGCTGGCGGACGCTGGTCAGGGGCGGGTCCATCAGGCGGGCCACCGGGGAGTCGTCGACGCCGACCAGGGCCACGTCCTCGGGGATGCGGCGGCCCGCCTCGCGCAGGGCGCCGCGGGCGCCCGCCGCCATGACGTCGGAGGCGACGAAGACCGCGTCCAGGTCGGGGCGGCGGGCGAGGAGTTCGCGCATCGCCGCGCGGCCGCCCGCCTCGGTGAAGTCGCCGGGCGCGACCAGGCCCTCGTCGGGGGCGTGGCCCGCCTCCGCGAGGCCGGCGCGGTAGCCGCCGAGGCGGGCCCGGGCGACGTACATGTCCAGGGGGCCGGTGACCGTGGCGATGCGCCGCCTGCCACGGCCCACCAGGTGGGCGACGGCGGCGCGCCCGGCGCCGATGTTGTCGGAGTCGACGTACGGGACGGGCTCGGCCTCCGAGCGGCGTCCGTTCATGACGACCGGGATGCCGAGTTCGCGGATGCGGTCCGGGAGCGGGTCGTCGCCGTGCACGGAGGCGAGGAGGACGCCGTCGACGCGCTGCGCGGCGAGGTACTGCTCGAAGCGCTGGCGCTCCTGCTCGCTGCGGACCAGGGTGAGCAGCAACTGCTTGTCTGCTGCGGCCAGTTCGGCGCTGACGCCGCGGATGAGGTCGAGGAAGTAGGGCTCGGCGAAGAGCCGCGCCTCGGCCTCGGGGATGACGAGGGCGACGGCGTCCGTGCGGCTGCCGGCCAGCGCGCGGGCGGCCTGGTTGGGTACGTAGCCGAGTTCGGCGACGGCCCGGGCCACGGCGGCGCGGGTCTGGTCGCTCACGCGCGGGGAGCCGTTGATGACCCGCGAGACGGTGCCCCGGCCGACCCCGGCGCGGGCCGCGACCTGTTCCAGGGTGGGTCTGCTGTTCTGCCGTCCGTTCACCGTCGCCGTACTCCCCTCGTCGGACATCGCGCCGCTCACCAGGGCCTCGGTGCGGGCGGACCCCTCCGGCGGGCGGAGCGGCCGTGCCGGTGGAGAGGGGCCCGTGGGGGCCACACCGGGATGGGAGCGCTCCCACCCTAGGGCACCGTGCTCCCGTCGCGCCACGCGCGCGTTCAGGAGATGACGTGAAGACCCGCGTACCGACGCCCGGAAACCCGCCGAACACCTTCCGGTAACGAATCCGCGTTCATGTCTTGACACCCCCACCCGCCCGGCGGCAACCTTCCGGCAACGACGTGGGAGCGCTCCCATCAGGGGAGTCGGCACAGCCTGCATCAGGTCCCGGCAGGGCCCGCCGAGCCGCGAGCAGCCGGCCGGACCTCTTGGCGCACAACGAGCACCACCTTGGACGAGGAGAGTGGAATGCGCACTTCCAGCAGCAGACGTGGTCGCCGCACGGCCGCCGCGGCGGTCGCCGCAGTGGTGACCGGCACGGTCCTGCTCACCGGTTGCGGGAGCGACACGGACGACGAGGGCGGGAAGGACGGCGGCAAGATCACGCTGCGGGTCGGCACCTTCGGCTCGTTCGGCTACGACAACAAGACCGGCGCCAAGCTCTACGCCGAGTACGAGCGGCTCCACCCGAACATCAAGATCGAGGAGTCGAACGTCTCCGACGGTCAGAAGTACTGGGACACCCTGAAGCTGCGCCTCTCCCAGAACAGCGGCGTCGCCGACATCCAGGCGATCGAGGTCGGCTACATCGCCGAGGCCACCGGCGAGAGCATGGCCTCCAAGTGGGTCGACCTCGGCAAGGAGGGCGGCGCCGACACCTCCAAGTACCTCGACTGGAAGGTCAAGCAGGCCACCACCGGCGACGGCAAGGTCATCGCCCTCGGCACCGACATCGGCCCGATGGCCGTCTGCTACAACAAGGAGCTCTTCGGCAAGGCCAAGCTGCCCACCGACCGCGAAGAGGTCGGCAAGCTGTGGAGCGGCGACTGGTCGAAGTTCCTCACGGTCGGCGAGACGTACAAGAAGAACGCGCCCGCCGGCACCGCCTTCCACGACTCCGCGAGCGGCCTCTTCAACGCGGTGCTCTCCAGCGACCCGGTCCAGTACGCCAACTCCGGCGGCCAGCTCGACTGGGAGAACAGCCCCGGCGTGAAGAAGGCGTGGGAGCTGGGCGTCAAGGCGGCCGAGGGCGGACTCACCGCGAAACTGCGCCAGTTCGACGAGAAGGGCACCTGGAACGCGGCCTTCAAGAACTCCAGGTTCGCCACCGTCGCCTGCCCCTCCTGGATGACCGGCATCATCAAGGACCAGGCCGGCCCCGCCAACCAGGGCAAGTGGGACATCGCCGCGCCGCCGGTCGCCGGCAACTGGGGCGGCTCCTTCCTCGCCGTGCCCAAGGCGAGCAAGCACGCCAAGGAGGCCGCCGAGCTGGCCGCCTGGCTGACCGCCCCCGAGCAGCACGCCAAGGTCTTCGCGGTGAACGGCAACATCCCCTCCACCAAGGACACCCTCCTCTCGTCCACGGTGCAGAACGCCAAGCTGCCGTACTTCGGCGACACCCCGGTCGGCAAGATCTTCTCCTCGGCGGCGGCCGGCATCCAGCCCGCCGTGATCAGCCGCTGGGACGGCCAGGTGAAGACCTTCCTCACCGACAACGGCATCCTCGACATCGAGCAGCGGGGCACCGACCCGGCCAAGGCGTGGGAGAACGTCAAGAAGCTGGTCGAGGACAAGATCGACCAGTAGCGGGGACCGTGCGCCCGGGCCGCCGCCCCCCCCCCCCGGCCGGCGGGCCCCCGCCCCCCCCCCCCACCCCCCCACACGCAACGACAGCCCCCCACGCCCCCA
>NZ_JBHYKM010000037.1:0-65371 GCF_042741435.1 Streptomyces sp. NPDC058955
CCCGAATAGTCCTTCATCGCCATCGGCGGTCTTCTCGCTTCCTCCGGATCAAGCAGATCCAGTATCAGCGTGTCCACCACTCAGGGGGAGGCCCCGTCACGTATCGCGGCGGCCCGTAGCCCCAGTCATCGGCTTCGGCGAAGGGTTCCTCGCCATGCACGATGTCCACTGGGAACGCCGAGCGTTTCAGCAGGAAGCCCAGCAGGTTCCAGGTCTGATGCGTGGTGAAATGACGCGCTTCGGCCAGCGTCGTCTCCTCTGCCTCCTGGACGTCCTGGTACTCCTCGGCGAGCTCCAGAGCCCACTCGGGATCCTTCAGGGCCCGGGTCAGTTCTTCGGGTGTGACGCGCAGGTACTCGCCGTTCATGCTCATGGGCGGCAGCTTATGGACAGGCACCGACAGCCGGTCCGGCTGGTCATCACGTACTTGCGGTTCGGTGCCGACCTTGCGGTGTATTGCCGGAGGTGCTGCTGGGCGAGGAAGCGGTCGTAGCCCTTGTCGCCGTGGAGCTTGCCCGGCTTGCGCCACCGGGGCCCGCGGCGGGAGCGGATCGGCGGTATGCCGTGCACCCGCGGGATCAGGGCCTGGTTGTCGTGCAGGCTCGCTGCCGAAATTCCGAAGCCGTCATCCGCAACGGCCGCCTCGTACCATCCCCGGCCCGCCAGCCAGGTCTCGAGCCAGCTGTCCGCATCCACGAACCACGCCCGGGCCCGTCCTGCCCGCTGATCGCGTTCGGCTCGAAGGAGTACGGCTTGGTCATCTGCGGGCGGTCGGGCGCATGGGACCCCACCCGCCTGCGCACGGCGCAGTCCCACTGCCCCGGCAGGTCATCGGCGCCTACTGCCCGACGACTGAACCCGGTAAGTGAACCTGGCGGGTGAGCCCGGCGACAGGGGCCGTCCTCGTCAGCGTGTCGCCGGGGTCTCTATGTCGGTGCGCGGCTCGGGACGGCGCGGAGGTCCGTCGTCGGGGTACGCGGGTGCCGGGTGCCCGCCCGCTTACACGGCCGGGTTGAGTTCGGCTTGGCCGAACAGCAGCGCGTAGCCGGTGGGGAGCTGGTGGAGGATGCGGGTGACGAGGTCGGGGCCGGCGTGGGCGGCGACGGCTGCGAAGACGGATCCGGTGTCCCAGCGGGTGGTGGCCAGGGAGGCGCCGGAGCGGGCGGCGAGGTCCTTGACGAAGGCCCATCCGGTCAGTGGCTGGGTGTCGGGGATCTGCACGGTCAGGAGACGTGCGGCCTCCAGGGGCAGGCGGGCGGCCAGGTCGACGCGTTCGTCGCCGGTCAGTTGGCGTCCCAGCCCGCCAAGGACCAGGCGGACGGCTTCGTCCGCTCGCTCGCGTGTGGGGTAGGCGCCTTCGTAACGGACCTTCTCCAGCATCTGCTCGTACGCCGTCCCGTACGGCTGCCGGTACTCAGACGGTGCGCGCACGTCGGTGATCACTGTGGTGCATGCCTTTCGTGAAGCCGGGGTGGAGCGGTGCCGGTGTGCGGCACCGCTGGTCAGGTGGGCTGGGGGCGGCCGAAGAGGAGGTCGTAGCCGACCGGGAGCTGGAGCAGGATCTGCCCCAGCAGGTCCTCGCCCGCGGTGTCGGCGACCGTGGACAGCACAGCGCTGACGTCCCAGGTCGCGGTCTGCTCGGTGGCGCCCTCGATCCAGGCCGCGGTCGCCCGCACGAACCGCTCCGGTGGCAGCGGTTCGGCGCTCTGCAGCGGGTTGAGCAGGATCAGGGCGAAGTCCTCCGGCAGGCGGGCCGCGAGCCGGGCGCGGACTTCGCCGACCAGGTGTGCGCCGAGCAGGGCGAGGACCACGCGGGCCGCGCGCTCGGCTTCCTGCACAGTGCCGTACTTGCCACGTTCCTTGACGTGATCGAGGAATGCTTCGCGTCGCAGAGTCATCTCGGCCGCCACCCCTTTTGGTTCTTCGGATTGCCCATGGGGGTGCGGAGAACGGGTTGAGGGGGGAGATCGCGTGCCCGTCCTCCGCACCTGTCCGGCCGGTGTCAGCCGGAGATCTCCTTGTGGCCGGTCCCGACGCCGATGGAGATCTTGCGGGGCTTGGCGCGCTCGGCGATCGGGATGCGCAGCGTGAGCACGCCCGCGTCGTAGTCGGCCTGGATGTGCTCGGTGTCGAGGGTGTCGGCGAGCACGATCTGGCGGGAGAAGACGCCCAGCGGCCGCTCGGACAGTTCCATCTGTACGTCGTCGGCCTTCGCCACGGGCCGTCGCTCGGCCTTGACTGTCAGCATGTTCCGCTCGACGTCGATGTCGATCGCGTCGGGGGTGACGCCCGGCAGGTCGAAGGCCACCACGTACTCGTCGCCCTCGCGGTAGGCGTCCATCGGCATCGCCGACGGCCTCGACCAGGTGCCCGGGCCCAGCAGCTGCTGCGTCAGCCGGTCCAGCTCACGGAAGGGGTCAGTGCGCATCAACATCGTGAAAACACCTCCAGCAGGTTCAGGCAGTTGCTGCCAATGCGCCTCACTGACACCGTTGTAACATGTCATCCAATGGATGACAAACATGAAGTCGTCGATCCGATGACAACCCGAGGGAAGTGCCCGTGACCCCGGCCGACCAGCCGTCTTCGCCCAGCGCCGACGCCCCCAGTCCGGTGCCGTTCCTTGCCGCCGCGGCGGCCCTAGCCGCCATCGACGACGCCTTGCGCGTCGCCCAGCAAGAGTCCAAGGGCGTCCCCGATACCCCCCGTCCCGGGCCGGAGCAGGCGCTCGCCTCCCTGCTGCTGCTGCGGCAGGTCCGCGAGCAGCTCGCCGGGTGGGAGACCGGCCTGATCGAAACGGCCCGCGACGCCGGCGCAAGCTGGGCCGACCTCGCCCAGCCCCTCGGCGTCGCCAGCCGTCAGGCCGCCGAGCGTCGCTACCTGCGCGGCCGCCCCGGCGCGGCCGGCACCACCGGCGAGCAGCGAGTGACGGCCACCCGCCAGGCCCGGGCCGCTGACCGCACCGCCGCCGCCTGGGCCCGCCGCAACGCGGCCGACCTGCGCCGCCTCGCCGGCCAGATCACCGCCCTCACCGACCTGCCCCCCGCCGCCCGCCGCCCGCTCAGCCGGCTCCACGCGGCCCTCGCCCACGACGACCCCGCCGACCTCATCGCCCCCCTGGCCGCCGCCCGCCCCCATCTGGCGGCCGCCCACCCCGACCTCGCCGCCCGGCTCGACACCCTCACACCCCCCTGACCCCGCCCGCCGCACCACGACGACAGCCCGGTCAGCCCCGCCCCAGGTGGGTGAACGAGCGGAGACCTGGCCTTTGCGGCTTGTCTCGGCCGGTGGTCAGGTCACGGAGTAGAAGCGGATGGCGACCTCGGAGTCGTCGCCGCGGGCGAGGCCGATGAAGACGGTGCGGGCGAGCCAGAGGTGGGCGGGGGCATCAGTGCGGAAGACGGGGGATGTCCGGTAGTACACGCCTGCCTCGGACACCTGCAGGGCGCCGTCGTACTGGGCGGGGGCGGTGGGGTCGTCCTCGTGGTAGTAGCCCCGGTTGGTGATGTCGATGACCGCGCCGTCATCGGCTTGAAGGAGGTACCGGGCATCGAGCTGGTAGACACCACGGCGTCTGTCGCACCAGTCGCCGCCACCGGCCAGGACCTTGCCGCGCAGGCTGGGGCCGTCCACAGTGCCGCCGGTGATGGGGACGTACTCGGTGACTTCGCCGGCGCCGTGCCCGATATGGAGGGAGGGAGCGAGGAAGGCACGGACCTCGAAAGCGAAGCGGAGGGCGGGGGTGAAACCTGGCCTGACGACGGGATGCGACTCTGGGGCAATCACGGCACTCCGTAAAGGCTGCGGGGCTGGCGTGGCGGTTCGGCAGATCCTAGACAAGCCTTGCCCAGCGCAGTCAACGGTGTTGACGTAGTGCAGTCGTGCCCGATCAGTTGGTGGCCGCTAGGGCGGCGGTGCGGGCGCGGTCGACGTCGTGGCGGCGGGGCCGGGTGCCACTGTCGGAGGGCGACCCGCGCAGTGGCACCAGAAGCTCGCCAAGGCCCTACGCCACTGGTAGCCGTCGGAGTCCTCCTCAACGGGACATCTGGTCGACGGCGCGCCGCGGCGACCGGCGCGTGGGCCACGTTCTGGAAGACCTCCACGCCGCCGGCACCGTTCTGGCCGCCGCCACCTGCACCCGGCGCCGGCTGCCCGCAGGGCTCGTCGCACGGCCCGGACCACGACCGACGCCTGCGGCAGCCGACCGCATCAACCCTGGGGTGTAAACCCGTGGGTCGACGCCCTCACGAGTGATTAGCCCGTGGGCCGATGCTGCGCGGGAGGGGCGCCTGACAGTGTTCCCCTGTGCCCGCGGACTGACCGTCGCGGCACGGTCGACGTTCCGTCACCACAGGAGGGCCCATGACCATCACGCCGTTCAACTGTCAAAAGAGCATGACGCGCCGCAGCGCGCTGAAGGCCGCGCTGGCCACCGGGGCCGCCGTGCCGCTTGCCGCCTTCGCCGCTCCCGCGTGGGCGGGACCGGCCGCGGCCGGTCCCGCCGCGACGCGGCTCACGCTGCCCGAGCCGACCGGACCGCACCCGGTGGGCACGGTCCAGCTGCACCTCGTCGACCGGTCGCGTCCGGACGACATCGCGGGCCCCGGGCACTTCCGCGAGCTGATGGCCACCGTCTGGTACCCCGCCCGGGACGTCCAGCGGTACCCGGTGGCGCCCTGGATGCCGACCGGCGCGCTTCAGGCGTTCCTCGCCGACGCCGGGTTCAGCGACCTGGCTCCCCTGGGGCCGTTCTCCGCCGGCCACGTGGGCGCTCCGGTGAGGCGATCGGGCCGACGGCTGCCCGTGGTCGTGTACTCGCACGGCGCCCGCAGCCACCAGGGCGACCACACCGTCATGGTCCAGGAGCTCGCCAGCCACGGATACGCGGTGGTGACGGTGGCTCACCAGTACGACACCTACGCCGAGTTCCCCGACGGTCGGATCGCCGTCCCGCGCCGCGACAGGCAGGCGCCGATACGGCCCGGAGACTTCGCCGCCGACCTGCGCTTCATCCTCGACTGCGTGGAGCAGCTCGCCGGCGGGCGCAATCCCGACGTCGACCACAGGCAGCTCCCGGCCGGCCTGCTCGGCTCCCTCGACCCACGGCGCATGGGCGCGTTCGGCTGGTCGAAGGGCGGTACGGCCACCGCCTGCGCCATGCTCGCGGACGAGCGCATCCGGGCCGGGCTGAGCCTCGACGGCCCGATGGAGATGAACCCGCCTCTGGCCGAAGACTTGGACCGGCCCTTCATGATGATGTCCGCCGAGTTCACCCGGGCCACGCATCCCGCAGCCGCCGCATTCTGGTCACACCTGCGGGGCTGGCGGCTGAACATCCAGGCCCAGGGCGCCGTCCACATCTCGTACGGCGACAACGAGGCGCTGTTCCCTCAGGTGGCAAAGCTGTTCGGATGGAACGAGCAGCAACTCCAGGACGTGATCGGCACCCTCGATCCCGACCAGGCGGTCAAGATCCAACAGGCGTACCCGCTCGCGTTCTTCGACGAGCACCTGCGCCACCGTCGACGGCACCTGCTCGACGGACCGTCCTCAGCCTTCCCGGCAGTAGCCTTCCTCCCCTGAGCACCCCGGACCGCGGCGCGCCTCGGTCCCGACTCTCGCGCCGGCACCGGAGTCCCGGGGTGCATGCCCAAGTCCAGCGATACGAGACGTGACCGGCGGGCGCGAAGGCGATCCGTTCCTCGCGGTCGTGCGACTGAAGCCGGCGAATGTGCTGATGGCCGCGGAGGGGCCGTGTGTCATCGACTTCGGGATCGCCGCCACGGCTGCCTCGGCATCCGGAACGTGGACCGAACCGCTCACTGCGAGCGGTGAGGTGATCGGCTCTCGCCCGGCTTCATCGCGGCGGAGCAGATCGAGGTCGGCGGCCGTCTCGGCAGCCACTCGGACGGGTTCGCGCTCGGGACGCTCCTCGCGCCGGCGGCCACGGGCGGCCGTTGCCCCTTCGGGGCGGGGTCAGCGCCTCAGGTGCGGTACGGACCCCTGCACGAGGATCCCGGCCTGCCGAGCGCTCCAGGCGAGGAGTGGTCTGTCTTCCTGGACCGCCCCACGGTCCCGTGCGGGAGTCTCGTAGGCCGGGGCGGCGGGCTGGAGGATTCGTTGCGCCGGCTGGGCGATGAGGATGCGGGCGAACGTGTCGCTCTGGTTCCGGCATCACTCCTACCTGCACGAGGTACTTGGTCCACTCCGGCAGACGGGCGTCCAGCCTCCTGCGAAGCTCTGGATCAGGGACGCCCACCCCGCCCCGCCGATGGGAGACTCGGACCATGTGCGAAAGCGGCTCTCCAGTGCCACGTTCGCGGGTCGGAACGACTCCCGTGGTGGGGCGGGTAGGGATCACACCACATTCGATGACGGGCAGCACCGCACCTGAGGAAGGCTGATATCGCGTGCCGTTCGGGGCTGGTCCACGCGGCAGGTCACGACGACCGCTCCCAGAGCGCGGGGCTCGCGGAGGGCTCCCAGCCCGGCTGCGAGGTGTGGGCCTGCAGGCAGCGGTAACCACTCCCGCCGTAGGTGACCACGGCGTAGGCGACGCCTGCCTGCCAACTGCCCGACGAGGTCGGGCTCGGAGTCGGGGTCGGGGATTGGGTCTGAGTCGGGGACGGGGTCGGCGTCGGGCTCGGTGAGCCGGTGGTGCCGTAGACCTTGAGCTCGTAGAGCGAGTAGCCGTACGGGGTGGCCCGCTGGGTGCCGTAGACGCGGACGTAGCGTGCGTCGCCCGTCACCGCGATGTCGTCGGTGCCGCCGTCGCCCCCCGTGACGGTGGCGAGGTCGGTCCAGGTGGCGCCGTCGGCGGAGGACTGGATCCGGTAGGCGGAGGCGTACGCGGCCTCCCAGTCGAGGCGGACGCGGGACAGCGCGGCGGTGGTGCCGAGGTCGACACGGAGCCATTGGGGGTCGGAGCCCTCGGCGGAGGCCCAGCGGGTGGCGCTCTGGCCGTCCACGGCCAGAGCGGGCTCGAAGCCCGGGCCCTCGGTGGAGGAGGCCGTGGCCGGCCGGCCCTGGGAGAGCAACGTCTCGGTACCTGGTGCGGGGGCGGTGGTGACGGAGAGGGGCGTGGACGCGGCGGAGCGGTTGCCGGCGGCGTCCCTCGCCCTGACGGTGTAGCTGTACGGGGTGGCGGCGGCGAGGCCGGTGTCGGTGTGGGTGGTGCCGGCGACGGTGGCGACGAGGGTGGTGCCGCGGTAGACCTCGTACCCGGTCACGCCGACGTCGTCGGTGGCCGCGTTCCAGGCCAGCGAGGCACTGCCGGCGGTGGTGCCGGTCACCCGGAGTCCGCTCGGGACCGTCGGCGGCTGGGTGTCGGTGCCGGGGGTGCCGCTGGTGAGCTGGTAGGCGCGCATGTTGCGGAGCAGCAGGTAGGTGTCGCGCAGGGAGCCGGAGGTGTCGCCGAGGGAGCGGTAGATGCCCCACTTGGGTCGGACGCGGTCGGCGAGGAAGGTGTCGACGCCGGTCTTGGTCGCGTCGACGACCGTGGTGGCGCCGTTCTTGACCACCCAGCGCACCGAGCCCGCGGTGCCGTCGCCGATCTTGATCTCGTACTCGATGTCGATCCATTTGTTCTGGAGGGGTTCCAGGTTGGTCCTGCCGACCAGGACGTCCCCGGCGATGACCTTGTGCTCGATGGTCTGCACGCCGTTCACCCGGCGCAGTGAGGTGACGGTGATCGGGGAGCTGCCCGTGCCAGGCTGCTTGGTCTGCATGATGTGGGTGAAGCTCGTCGTGGCCATCAGCGAGCTGGGGATGTACATGGAGTACGTCACCCGCCAGGTCTCGCCGAGCTTCCACTGGAGGTAGCTGGAGGACGAGGTCCGGTTGCCGGTTACCTCGTGGCGCTGCCGGTCGGTGGACGTGTCCCGATCGACCGTATGCATGTCGAATCGGTAGGCGCCGTTGGCGACCTTGATGTGCGGTCCGCCCGCGGGGTGGGAATCCGCCCGGTCGTCCTCGATGGTCTCGAAGGCGTCGAGACCTTGGACTGCCGGATCGGGGGACCATCGGAGTGTCCAGACGGGTGCGGCTCCGGCGGGACCGGAGGAGAGCAGCGGCCCGAGCGGGGCCAGAAGGAGCGCGGCCAGCAGGAGCGGCAGCGCGCGGCGATGCTTCATGCGTCACCCCTTGAGAGGTTGTCAGGTACGCAACATGCTGCCCGAGGGGTGGCATGACAGTAAAGCTTCCTAACAAACAATGTGGAGGTGAGATCCCTCCGCGGCCCACGTCGGACTCGGCCGGCCACCAGGGGCCTGGACGGCGCTCGCGACGCCGCCAACGTCGGCCTGGCGGGCTTCCGGAACGGACGCGGACGGGTGCAGGTGCAGGTGCGGGTGCGGGTGCGGGTGCGGGTGCGAGAAAGTCAGCCGTGGAGCCGGAGGAGGTGAACCTGCCCTTGGCAAGGGTGGTGGCGTGGTTGGCCTCGTCTGCCGGGTCGGCGAGGCCGTGTGGCGCGAGGAGGGCGCCCGTACGTTCCCGGGAGGCAAGTCCGATGACCAGGCCTCAGAAGACCCGACGCTGCGTCGGGTCCATACCGGCTGTGGGCTCTGCAAGGAGCAGGACCTCGGGTCCATGGACCAGGGCGTAGGCGACGCCGACGCGGCGCAGCTGACCGCCGGACTTCCCGCCGTTCAAGACCGTCTACGACTATGACGCAGCGAGGGAGGCGGACGGAATCAGCCGGGCAGGGCCACGATGTGTGCTGCCTGTCCGGCTGGGGACGCGACTGCTCCGCACGGAGTGCAGGCCACGATCACTGACGTGAAGCGGCGTCCAGAACTCGTGAAGTCTTCTCGCCCCAGCGCTCGCTAACCGCCGCTCAGACTGGTCGCCGAACGCTGTCACTGACGGTGTACGAAACCAAGCGCCTGGGTCGCGGTGGTGGCAGGGCTGAGGGCGCTCTCGATCGGGGTGTCCCACTCGATCAGGGCGCCAGGGAACCAGGTGACCGGCTTGGTGTCTCCACGAGTGTTCGCCCAGGCGGCGAGTCGTAGGGCGGCCTTCCGGTCGGGCAGCAGACCGCGTTCATCAGTATCCACTCCGAGGTGGAGCCTGCCCTCCTCGTACAGACCGTTGCAGAGCCAGGTGTGGAGCAGGCCGTGGTCGTACCGAGTACCTCCCAGCCGAGCTTGTGCCCGTCCTCGGCCACCTCCCGGGCGGCCTCGCCGGCGTCCTGACCGTCGAGGTGGGCGAGCAGCACCGGCTCGTCCGTCCCGGCCGCGCGGATGTCGGCGACGAATCCGCCGACATGTTCGGAGGGCACCGGCAGGGCGTACATACGTGCCTCCGCAGGCAATCGGAGAGGCCGGCAGGCCGCGAGTGCCTCTTGCACCGTGCCGAACCAGCAGCCTTCACCCGGCAACCGGTCGATCAGACAGTCGGACGCCGAGATCAGCCGCTCTGTACGGGGCAACCCCGAGAGCTTGAGCTCCTCGGGTACTGCAACGAAGTACCCAGCGAGCAGCATCTCGCCGGGCACGTCGGCATCGGAAGGAGGACGGTCCGTCATGCGTGAACCGTACCCGTCCCGTCTCATGAGA
Source organism: Streptomyces sp. NPDC058955 (assembly GCF_042741435.1). NCBI lineage: Bacteria > Bacillati > Actinomycetota > Actinomycetes > Kitasatosporales > Streptomycetaceae > Streptomyces > Streptomyces sp. NPDC058955. The sequence continues at coordinate 9,555 of NZ_JBHYKM010000037.1, forward strand.
CCTGGGTTCCCGTTTTCTGGAACGAGGAAGGCGTCTGGTTCTCCTTCGAGGTGGACGCCGATGGCTAGGCGAGCCGACAAGTCGAGTTGCAGGGTCGTCACGGTTCCACCGCATCGAAGGGCTCGTTGTCCCAGCGCCAGCCGGCGGTACCGTCGTCGTGGATGTGCAGCATGAACTCGTCAACGGGATTTCCGTCGGGAAACGTCAGGGTGAGCACACTGCGGATGCGGAGGTAGCACTCGTCGATCTGCTCCCAGTCCTCATCGTCTACGGCCCGCTCCTGCTCGCTGAAGAGGGGGCGAAACTCGTCAAAGCCTGGAAGCGCTTCGACGTCGGCGTACATCCAGGGCCAGTCGGCGCCGGTCACCGCCAGCCGGGCAATCTCCTGGTCGCCGTGGTGGAGCCGCCAGATGCCACCGGTCGTCACGTTCGGGTTGGTCATGTCTCCCATGATGGGGATGGGCACTGACAGACGGGGAGCGAGATCACCGTGACTTCCCGGTCGCGACGACGACCCGCTCCTGCAGCGGAAGCTGATGGGGAGCGATATTTGAGCCGCCGTGCCAAGCAACTCGCTGCTGTCCTCGCTCGTGAACCCACCGGGCGAACGATCCCGTGGTGCCGGAGGTTGGCTCGCACGACCTCGTGCAGCCGTGTCAGGTCGTACTGGACATCGCCGAGGGGCCAGCGCTGCTGCTGACGGCAGACGTCTTCATGGTGTGGAGTGGTGCGGACGACGAGGCCGTGGATGTGCCGTCGGGGCGTGCAGAGGCGGCAGGCCGGGCGGCGCCATGGCTCGACCACCAACCTCCTCGGTGGCGGGCGGGAGGTGTCGGGGCGGTTCGCTGAACCTGCCCAGCGGCGACATCGCAGCCGAGTCGGGCATCGACGGCTGCCTTCCGCCGGTGCGTCGGCGGCCGACGTGCGACCGCTCGGTCACCCGTCCCTTCGTGCGGTGCTCACCGTCCCCAGCCGCGTACGTCTCCCGCAGGTTCGTCTGGGAGCCGAAGACCGCCTCCGGGTGCATCGTGTGTCTCTTCGTCGCGGGCTCCTTCCCGCTCGGCGTCCTGGGCGAGCGAGCTGTGGGAACGGCGCCTTCCAGCGCGTCGACGCGCTGTCGCGCGATGGCCGAGACGGTCTTCACAGCCATGCCGCGCCACTTCTCTGCGCTGATCGGTGGCGCTGTCAGCCTTGACGGCAGCGGTGGTCGTGGCGGCGCGTACGGTCGGTCCGTCGGCTGGCCCCGCCCCGGGGATGAGGGCCCTCAAGTCTCGAGTACAGATCCACCACGGCCACACACCTGCTCCGCCCTGCCGGAGGCGCAGGGCGGAGCAGGGCAGGGCAGGATGGGGCAAGGCACGGGCCGTTGGCATCACGGTTCGAGGTCGACGACCCCCTTGCCGCTCAGGATGTCCAGCGGTACGGAGACCTGGTCGTGCGTGATCAGCCATGCGCCGTCGATCTTCCGGAAGCCGAAGGTGGCCCGGACCCACATGCCGGCCGCCGCCGTCCCGTCGGCCAGCGTGCCGCTGAGGCGGCCGAAGCCGTGCAGGAACGCCACGTCCTCACCGACCGTGGGCATCAGGTCGCGTACCTCGTAGGTCACCTCCCGGAAGAACGTGAAGACGTTCGCCCAGTTCTTGAGCTTCGCGTCGATCCCCACGTGCTGGAGCGGCGGATCGATGTCGAAGGACACGACGTCCGGCGAGTAGAACCGCCTCAGGCCCTCGAGGTCCTTGGACCGGATCGCGTCGATGATCCCGTCGATGTGGTGGCGGATCGCGGCTTCGTCCGTCTCGCGCTGCGTGGGGGTGGCCGTCCGTCCTTCCGTGCTGCGGGCGACGACGTGGTCCAGCAAGGTGTCGAGGGCGTTGATGTGGTGGGAGGCCGGCTTGAGCGTCGCGTGGTCCTCGAAGTCGGTGTGCAGGGAGAGCGAGACCTGCGGGGTCACCGCACCCATCTGGAGGAGCTCGCACAGTGCCCGCAGTTGCCGGGCCGCTTGGGTGCCGCCGTCGACGCCGTAGGAGACGAATCCGACGGCCTTGTGGGTCCACTCCGCGTGCAGGTAGTCGATCGCGTTCTTGAGCACGCCGGGGATCGAGGCGTTGTACTCGGGGGTGACCATGACGAATCCGTCGAAGCGGGCGATGGTGTCCGCCCATGCGCGGGTGTGCCCGTGCTGGTACCGCCCAGCGAGCGCGGGCAGCGGCTCGTCCAGATGGGGCAGGCGGTGGTCGAGCAGGTCGATCAGCTCGAACGTGGCGTCGCCGCGGCGGGCCGCCCGCTCCTGGACCCATCGGGCGACCTGCTCGCCCTTGCGGCCGGGGCGGGTACTGCCGACGAGTATGCCGATCCTGGTCATCGCTGTCTCCTGAGGTGTCCCGCCCGGGGTCTCCGGGCGGTGGCGTCTTTGACCGGTACGACGACACGACCCCGCGAAACGTCAGGGAGAGCCGAACACCTGACAATCGGAGGTGCTGTCTCGTCGGACCGCTGAGGGACGATCCGAGAACAGGGAGCCACGGAAACCATGACCGATCACGCGACGTCACGGCACGACGAGTCCGACGCGGGCTTGGACGCGATCATCAGCGAGCGGCGGCGGCTGATCGGTCTCGCCTACCGGCTCCTCGGTTCCCTGGCCGAGGCCGAGGACGCGGTCCAGGAGACCTACACCCGCTGGTACGCCATGTCCCGACAGCAGCAGGACGCCATCGAGTCCCCCGGCGCCTGGCTGACGACGGTCGCCACCCGCGTGTGCCTGGACCTCCTCGGCTCGGCGCGGGTCCGGCGCGAGCGTTACATGGGCGAATGGATCCCGGAGCCGCTGCCCGAGCGGACCGACTGGATCAGCGGGCGCCCAGGCGGCGCCGCGACCGATCCCGCGGACCCGGCCGACCGGGTCACGCTCGACGAGTCGGTGAGCATGGCCTTTCTCGTCGCCCTCGAATCCATGACACCGGCCCAGCGCGTCGCGCTCATCCTGCACGATGTCTTCGGCTACCCGTTCGCCGAGATCGCCGGGATCACCGGCCGCACCCCGGCGGCATGCCGCGAACTGGCCTCCGCCGCCCGGCGCCGCGTCCGCGCCACCCTGCCGCCTCCGGCCCCGGCAGCCCACCAGGCGGGCCTCGTCCGGGAGTTCAAGCGGGCTTGGGACGCGCAGGACATCAACGCGCTGCTCGGACTCCTCGCCCCCGGCGCGACGCTCACGGCGGACGGCGGCGGCGTGGTCGCCGCCGCGCTCCACCCGATCGAGGGCGGCGAAGGGATCGCGCGCTACCTCACCGACCTCGCCGTCCGGGCGTCCGGCGGCCTCACGGTCCTGGAGCGCATGGTCAACGGCCGGGCCGGTCTGGTCATCGAGTATGCAGGCGTCACCGTGGCCGTGTACGCGTTCGACGTCGCGGACGGCCGGATCACGCACATCTGGGCAGTGCGCAACCCCGACAAACTCCGCCCGTGGACGGCCGGCTGACCGGGCTGGGCTCCGCAGGCGCGGAACCTCCTGCGACCAGGGGCTCAGCCGCCCCCGTACGACGCGGCCGCCGACACGCCGTACCGGCAGACACGGTGTGCGGAGCTTCCCCCGCGCACAGCAGCCGACGTACCCGAGTCACGGGTGGTGGGAGTGTACGGCGGCGGTGGACGGCAGTGGTCTCGCAGTCGCCGTCCACTCCCCGACGTAGCCGCAGTGGATGTCGGGCCGTGGTGGCCTCCACAGCCAGAGGACGATCCACCGTCGATCAATGGCCGCCCACGTCGATGCTCGTCCTCTCTCCCCCGTATCCAGTCCTGTGGCGTAGAGCCGTTGCTCCTTCGGCCGCCGCGACAGCGGGACCGACACCGGCACTCTGCGGGACCGCTGCACTGAATGGTGGAGCGACGAATCGGTTCGCCCGACCCGGCGGAGTGAAGCCCCGCGCGCGGGGCCGCTGGCGGCGTCGCGGCCGATGGCAGCCTTGGCGGCGCGAGGGCGTGCGAAGGACCCGCCCCGCCGAGCAAGGAGATCCCTACCATGAGGACGTTCACGCGTCTCGTCGCCGTCGCCGCCTGTACGGCCGCGGCCGCGCTCGCCGTCGTACCCACGGCGCAGGCCACGACGGCCACGCCCGCCGCGAAGGCCGCCGCCGGCTGCCGCTACTACTACACGAGCTACTTCACCGGCCCCAACGGCGAGAAGACCGGCAGCGGCGAGTACGCCGAAGGCGACCACGACCCCGAGGGCCGCATCTGCCGCAACGGCTGGTGGGTGTCCCCGTACGAGCTGGACGACTTCCGCTGACCCGGCGGTGACGCGGGGGCCGCTCCGGCGGCCCGCCGCCCACTCCCCACGCGCCGGCTCCGCCCCACACCCCCTACACCACTCCGCGCCCCTTCCGGTGTCCGGCCGCATCGCGCACCGGCAGCATGCGGGACAGGCACAGGCAGGTGCGCTGATCCGGACCGACCACTTCAGGCTCGACGAACACCAGCACGTCCGGGCAGCCGTAGATCACTTCTGTATCCACCACACGACCCAAGCAACCGCCGCGGAGCCAGCAGCCGTGGCGCTCCCACGGACGAGGCCGAAGACGGCGGCGCGGGCCATACGGCGAGCGGTCTGTCGGTTCCGGTTCTTCTTCTTGCGCTCGTGACTCACGTGAGCTCCCTTGTGCGACGTCACCAGGCGAGATGCCGGGCGGGAGGACCGAGCGTGCGGCCCGTGCGATGTTTCCGTCCGAACCGGCGGGCACAGCGGGCGCTTTGGTCCTACGCTGCTGGTCAACATGGGTGCCCGATACTCCCGCCGCGGGCGGCGTCGCCAGGCGGGCAGCACCGTGGAGGGGGACTGGTGAACGAGCAAGGGCGCACCTTCTACGACCAGTTGCGAGCCTTGGAGAAGCGGGCGGAGGCAGCTTGTCGCAGGGCGGGGCGGCCCTACTCCCGTCGGGAGACGGAGCACTCCCTGCGAGTCGCGCCGTACCACGTGAAGCTGAGTGGGCAGCGCATCAGCGACTGGCTCCCGGACGACCCCTCAGCGGCGCGGACACCTGGCGCGGCCAGCAGCGAGAAGGTCTGGGCGTTGGTGCGGTTGTGGAGCCAGTGGGCTGGGGAGGAGCCCAGAGAGCATTACTGGCGCACGCTGTTGGACCGGGCCCACTCGACCCACACCGTCCGCGCCACGCGCACGTCGCCAGGTCACCCGGTCGGCATCTTCACCGATCCCTTCGCGCTCGAAGTGCACAAGGCGATCGAGGCCGAGTCGGCACGTGCGGGATCGCTGCCGGTCCTGCCCCCGTACATCGCCCGGGCCCACGACGTACGCCTGCGTGCGATCGTGCGCGAGGCTTTGGATGGCCTGAGTCGTGTGGTGGTTCTGGTGGGCGGGTCGTCCACGGGCAAGACCCGCGCGTGCTGGGAGGCTCTGAAGCTCCTCCCTGACGACTGGCGGTTGTGGCATCCCATCGACCCGTCCCGCCCGGAGGCCGCCCTTGCGGAGATGCAGGACATCGGCCCCCGGACGGTGGTCTGGCTGAACGAGGCCCAGCACTACCTGCTCACCCAGTCTTCGGACATCGGGGAGCGTGTGGCCGCTGGGCTGCGCGAGCTGCTGCGGGATCCGGGCCGCGGGCCCGTGCTTGTGCTGGGAACCATCTGGCCGGAGTACTGGGGCGTGCTCACCGCTCCCCCTGACCCGAGCGACCGGTCCCGGGAGGACTCTCACGCTCAGGCCCGGATGCTCCTGGCGGGCCATCAACTACCCGTCCCGACCGCGTTCACCGACCAGAACGACATCGATGCCCTGCGGGCGGCTGCCGCCGCCGATCCACGGCTCGCCTACGCCGCGGCGCGTGCGGAAGAGGGCCAGGTCACGCAGTATCTCGCCGGTGGACCGGCTCTGCTGGAGCAGTACCACACGGCTCCGGACGCGGCACGGGCTCTGATGGATGCCGCCATCGACGCCCGCCGGCTGGGGCTCGGCCCGTCGCTTCCTTCCATGCTGCTGGAGGCCGCCGCGGGCGGATACCTCACGGACAGCCAGTGGGACCTGCTCCCCGACCACTGGTTCGAAGAGGCTGTCGCCTACGCCGTCCGCCCCGTTCGCGGAGCTCGCGGCGCGCTGACGAGAGTGCGCTCCCGGCAAGGCGACATCGCGGCGGCTCATCCGCGCTTTCGCCTTGCCGACTACCTCGAACAGCACGGCAGCCGCGGGCGAGCCGCCGTTTCCCCGCCGGCGATGCTGTGGAGCGCATCCAGTGAGCACATGCCTGCGTCCGAGCACGCCGAGTTGGCCGAGAAGGCCGCGCAGCGCGGTCTGTGGCGGATCTCCTATGGTCTGTACAGGAACTTGGCGGTCGGCGGCGACACCGACGCCATGGACACGATCGTCGACCTCCTGTCGGCCATGGGACGTTGCGACGAGGCCCTCGCCTGGCGCCGCTACGCCACTGCATCGGGCCATGTCGTGGACATCCGGGCCATCGCCGACTCCCTGAGCAGGTTCAGGGGTTACCCCGAGGAGGCTCTCTTCTGGTATCGCCTCCTGGCGTCCGAACGAGAGACCATCGCCTTGCCCTCTCTGGTGCGCCTGCTGGCGGGTATGGGGCGTACGGATGAGGCCGTGGCCTGGAACCTTGAAGCGGCCAAGGCCGGAGTCCCGGTCGCCGCCCGGGAACTGGCTGAGCAGGCGGCGGTCGAAGGCCGCTCCGAGGACGCTCTCACGTGGTACCGGTGCATGACAGAACACGGGGACGGAACCTCCCTGCGGGGCATCGCCGCCATGCTCGTTCGACTCGGACGCAACGAAGAGGCGCTCACCCTGCTCCAGGAGCGGGCTGAAGCCGACGACGTCTCCGCCATGGGAGAGACCGGCTGGCTGTTGGCCGAGTGGGGACGCCCCGAGGAGGCCCTCATCTGGTTCCGGCGTGCTGTCGCAAAGGGCGACAGGTTCGCCTATCGAGCCGTGGCACGGATGTTGGCCAGGACGGGAAGGACCGACGAGGCCCGCCTCTGGTATCGGCGAGCAGCGGACGAAGCCCATGATCCCTTTGCCCTCGAAGAGGCGCGGCAGCTGAACCGCCCCGTCCAGGAGGACCGGGAAACGGTTTGGGGCGGCAGTACGCAGGCGGACTACTTCTTCGCGGTGTCCGACGTGTCACTGCTCCTGGCGACGGAGCACAGCACTCCTGTGCAGCTCGACGAAACAGAGTTCTCGCTGGGCCACGACGACTTCGCCCGGACGCTACGGTCGCTCGTCCTGGCTGGACGCGACGGGGGCGCGTTCGACGTCCTGGGCAAGGCCGCCGACGAGTGGAGCGTCGATCAGGTCCTGGCGCTGCTCCGCGAGCATCGTCTCGTCGACCAAGCGGTCCTGTGGTGCCAATCCCGTGGGGCTTCGGGTTCGTCCGAGGGCGACTGGTGGGGAACTGCCCACCGTCTCCTGTCAGCGGACGGGCGGACGGATGAAGCCGAGCGCCTGCGGCGATACGGCTGGGAGCCGGACGGCAGCGTCGCGTCCGACTGGGAAGCCCTACCTCCGGAATCCGCGCTTCGAGCCAACCCCTACCGCCGGCATGAAGCGGACGTGGCCACGACGGTCCCGGCTTCCCTTGAAGGGAGCGGGCCGCCACGGCGGTCGAGCCTGCGGCGCTTGGCGAAGCACGTACGGAGCTCGTTGAGAGTCTGAGCAGATCACCGAACTCTCGCAGGAGGCTTCCGCAGCGTCGTGCATGGCCAGGCCGACCACGGCCGGGCCCGGCCTTCCTCCCTCTTGCGGAGACGGTCCTGCCGGTAGCCCGGCGGGCCCGTCACGGGCTCTGCTGGAGTCGCTCCGCGGCCTGAGCAGGGGTGTCGTAGTAGCCGGGGCGCGCCAGCAGGACCGAGCTGAAGTGGTAGCCCTGTTCTTCCTCGGGTTCGTCGTCGGCTGCGAAGGGACGCCAGAAGCTCAGCAGCAAGTCCGGGGCGACGAATGAGGCATCGTCGTCAGGATGTTCCTCGATCGAGGTGAACTCGCCCATGCGCCGGACGACCTCGCGGGCCGGAGGCGCGAACACGTCCACGCCCTGGAACAGCACTCGGTCCGTCTGGGACAACGGCCTCCACAGCTCGATGGCTTCGAGCGTGTCTCGCACGCAGTGGATGCTGACCATCAGCCCGCTGGGACGGACGACGTGCTGCCCGGGCCGGTCGGAGTCCGAGATCGCGGAGAGATCGCGGAGCGAGTCCAGCGCTGCGTTGGCCGCGTGCCGAGTCATGCCGATCCGCAGCGGTCCGACGCCGGTCGGCGGGGTGAGGTCGAAGTCCATGTGGACATGATTCCAAACGCGTCGGTCACGACAGCGCCGCCGTTGCGCTGTGTGGAAGGCGGGCGGGCGGGCCGGGGTGTGTCCCGGCCCGCCCGTGTGGAGAGGAGTCACGTAGGTCTATCGCTCGGTGTCCGGGATCCAGGAGCCGTGGATCATCGCCGGGACGCGGCGCGGGAGGTGGACGGTGGCGATCGGGGGCAGGTCCAGGTCGGAGGCGTCGAGGACGAGGAGGCGGGAGCTGTCGGTGGTGAGGTCGCCGACGACAGTCAGGAGGTAGCCGCCGTCCTCCTCGGTGGCCGTGCCGGCCGGGACGAAGACCGCCTCGCTGGGGAGGCGCCCGGTGCCGAACGGCCTCAGCTGCCGGGCGCCGGTCACGCGGTCGTACTTGACCAGGGCGTGGGTGCCGTCGCCGAGGTCGTCAGGGAAGGAGAGCGCGTACTGGTAGCGGTGCTCCCGGCCGAGGAACGCGTCGTTGATGGTCGGGAACTCGACGGTCAGGTCGTCCGTCCGCTCCTCCGTCACGCGGCCGGCGGCGAGGTCGACGGTCCAGCGGGTGGAGCGAGAGCCGGAGTTGGGCTCCGCCCCGCGGTCGGTCGCGCCGACCCACCAGTTCCAGGAACGCTGCCAGCCGTCGCGGCCGACGGCCGGGCCCTCGACGACGATGCGGCCGCGGGTGTCCTCGTACGCGTTGGCGAGGTGCATGGCGTACCCCGGCGCGATCTCGAACCAGCGGACGCGCCGGGCGCCGCCCTCGCCTCGGGGCATGACGCCGATGCGGGTGGGCTGCTCGTCGCTCCAGGCGTACGGGATACCGGAGAGCTCGGCCGGGTCGAAGGCCACGGAGCCCTCGATGAAGACGACGTGGTGCTCGGTGAGGGCGAAGTCGTGCTTCAGGGCGGCGGTCGCGCCGGGGACCTCCTGGCTGCGCAGCACCGTCCCGTCGGGCGAGGAGACGTGGTGGATCAGGAAGGGCGGGAAGGGGGACGAGGCGAAGAAATGGAGCTCGCCGGTGGCCGGGTCCGCCTTCGGGTGCGCGGTCATGGCGGAGGTGAGCCTGCCGTCCCAGTCGAAGGCGCCGACGGTCTCCAGCTCGGGGGTCAGCTCGAAGGGGAGGGCGGACTCGCAGAGGGCGAGGAGGCGGCCGGCGTGCTCGATGACGTGGGTGCCCGCGGTGCTGGCGGTCAGGTCGGGGCCGTGCTCGGTCATGTAGGGGGCGCCGTCGAGGGCCGGGGTGCGCACCCAGCGGTTGCGGTACCACTCGGCGCGGCCGTCGCGGAGGCGGATGCCGTGGACCATGCCGCTGCCCTTGAACCAGTGGGTGGGGGTGATGCCGGGCTTCGGGTTGTGGCTGTTGCGGATCAGGCGCCCCGTCAGCTCCGGCGGCAGGGTGCCCTCGACGGTGAGGTCGGTGGCGGTGGTCTCGTCGGCGACGGGGGTGTAGTGGCCGGTGAGGTAGGGCTTGGCGGTCATGACGGGGTTCCTTCCGGTTCGGCACGGGTGGGTCTGTGGGCAGGTGTGTCCATGGACGGGTGGGGACGGCAGCCGGGTGGTCTACGGACGGGTGGGGAGGGCGGCCGGTGATGAGTCGGGTGGGAGGGCGAGCCGGGGGTGGTCAGGCGCGTTCGGCGGTCGTCCTGAGGGCGGCGAGCCAGTTCTCCAGGGACTGCCGAAGGGCCAGGCCGAGCGCCTCGCGCTCGGCGTCGACGGGGGCACCGCTCCAGGACTCCTCGGTGCGGACGGTCACGGTGCCGTCGGCGCTCTCCTCGAAGGTCCACACGTGGATGCCCTCGATGCCGTGGGCGGGGCCGCCCCAGACGACGCGGCGGCCGGGTACGAGCTCCAGAACGGTGGAGGTGATGTCGAGACCGTGGGTGTGCCAGTGGAAGACGGACCCGGCGGCGAGCGGACCGGAGCACTCCGCGCGGGTGATGTCCGGGTTCCAACTCGGCCAGACGCTGACGTCGGTGTGGAGGTCCCAGAGCGTGGCGAGCGGGGCGCGGACGGTGGTGGCGAGTCGTACGACGGCGGGTGCGGTCTCGTCGATCGTGTGAGTCGGCCGGGGAGTCGTCTCGTGGTTCATCAAGGGCTCCTTCATGGGGTTGTTGTGGGTGTGCGGGGTATGTGGATGTGCGGGTGTACGGGTGTACGGGGTGTGGGGCTCGGGTTACGAGTCGTGGGGCGTGCCGTGGGAGGTGGGCGTGTCGGCGGCGGGAAGGGCGACGGCCCGTGTCGCTACGGCGCGGCGGGACAGCAGCGGGGTGAGCGCCGTGGCCGCGGCGGCGAGCAGGGCCACCAGGAGGAAGGCCGTACGGTGGACTTCGGCGAGCCCCGCTGCCCCACCGCTGCCGACGTCGGCCGAGGGGACGGCTGTGAGGGCCGTGGCGAGGGTGCCGAGCAGGGCGATGCCCACGGCCCCGCCGAGCTGGCGTGAGGTGTTGACCAGGCCGCCGGCGGCTCCGGCGTCGGCCGGACGGACGCCTCCGACCGCGGCTGCGGTGAGCTGCACGAAGGCGATGCCGAGTCCGAGGCCGATGAGGACGGTTGGGCCGGTCAGGGTGATGGCGCTGGTTCCCGGCGTGCTCAGGAACGCCAGCCAGGTCGATCCGGCGGCCTGGAGGAGGAACCCGCCGGCGAGGGTGCGGTACGGCCCGAACCTGCCGTCCAGACGCGGGGCGAGGGCGGCGCCGAGCATGTTGGCGGCCAAGGCGAGCGGGATCTGGGTGAGGCCGGCTGTGAGGACGCTCGCGCCGAGCACCTGCTGCTGGAGCAGCGGCAGGAAGAAGAACAGTCCGGCCCACACCGCGCCCAGGAGGGCCGTCAGGAGATTGGCCGGGGCGACCAGCCCTTGCCGGAGGAGCCCGCGGGGCACCAACGGGTCCGGGTGGTGCCGTTCGGTCCGCAGGAAGAGGAGGGTCAGCGCTCCGGCCGCGGTGAGCGTCCCGAGGATGTACGGGTCGGTCCAGCCCGGTCCGCGGGCCGCCGTCAGTCCGTGGACGAGGGCGACGATCGCGGTGGTGACGGACAGGGCGCCGAGGACGTCGGCGCGGGGACGCCCCACTCCCCCGGGACGCCCGACTCCTCCGGGCCGTCCGACTCCTCCGGGCCGTCCGGGATCCCCCAGCCGTACGGAGCCTTCTCGTCGCCCGCCGTGCGCGCCGTGATCCGCGAGGCGGGCGTCGGGCGGCAGGAGACGGAGCGCGGCGGTGAGGGTCAGGGCCGCGCCGAACGCACAGGCGTGGAAGATCCACGGCCAGCCGAACGCCTCGGTCAGCGCCCCGCCGAGCAGCACCCCGGCCGCACCGCCGGCCCCCGAGACCGCGCCCCACGCCCCGAGGGCTCGGGCCCGGCCGGCGCCCGGCGGAAAGAGCCGGACGAGCAGGGCGAGGGCGGCCGGCGCGGCCGCGGCGGCGGCGAGGCCCTGGGCTGCGCGAGCGCCGATGAGCAGCCAGGGCGTGGCAGCGAGACCGGCCGCCACCGAGGCGACGGCGAACAGTCCCAGTCCGGCGACGAGGACCCGCCGAGCCCCGGCCAGATCGGCCGCCCGGCCGCCGAGAAGCAGCAGCGCCCCGAACGCGAGGCCGTACGCGTTGACCACCCAGGCCGTGTCCGTGTCGGACAGCGTCATGCTGTCGCGGATCGGAGGCAGTGCGACGTTGACGACGGACGTGCTCAGCACGACGACGAACTGCGCGGCGGCCGGTGCGGCGAGGAGGCGCGTGTCCCCGCTCGTCCGTTCCGCGTCCTTCGACCGCTCCCCTGTGCGTTCCATGACCTACCCCCCAATCTATTGAGTGGTTAACCACTCACTCTTTGGCTCTGAGAGAGGGCGACCTCGCCGGCCGGACCGGCACGGTCGCCCGTGAACCCCGGGCGGGGTCAGTAGTGGGTGATGCCCGCAGCGAGCGTCCGCGTCCAGGGCGCGTCCACCGCCTCCGCATCGAGCGAGACCAGCAGGTGACAGAGCATCCCGACCGCGAAGAACTCCTGGACCTGCCGGTCGTCCCCGCCGGACGCGCCGCGCACGTACTCCACGACCCGGGCGTACCCCGCGCGGACCGCCTCGCGGATCACCGGCTCAGAGATCGCGGCCGCCTGGGCGTGCAACTGGACGAGAAGGAGATCGTTGTCGCTGATCAGGCGGGCGTACGCGTCCCCCATCGACCCCAGAACCGCTTCCGGCGAGCTGCCCTCCGCCTCCGCCGCCCCCTGCTCCAGCGCGGCGCGAACCCGGACGAAGCAGTGCTCGACGACGGCCGCGAACAGGGCCTCCTTGTTCGGGAACAGCCGATAGACGTACGCCTGCGAGATGCCGGCCGCCTTGGCGACCTCCGTGGTCGTGGTCCCGAAGTACCCCCGAGCCGCGAAGGCGCCGATGGCCGTGCTGAGCACCGTCTCGCGGCGCTCCTCGGACGTGGAGAGCTGTCGTTGCCGTTCCTTCTGCATAGGAGTAATTAACCACTCACACTTCTTCGCCGTCAACCCAGGACCGGGGGCCGAGGGCCGACCAGGCCCGGCGGGGCCGCCGAGGGGTGGCGGGCAGCTGAGGGCCGGCGGGGCGGGGAGGTCTCGCGGGGCGGGGAGGGCAGCAGCAGTTGCACGGGCGGTGAGCCCGGTCGGCGGTCCCGAACCTGCCGCTCCCCGTCCGTGCGGCGAGGCACCCCCAAGAGGTACACGGCGGTGGCCGGTCAGCGCGGCGTCCATCAGCGTTCCCCGGCGCGGCCAGGTCGCAGATCCTGCGGCCCCTCCCCCGGGCCGGCCCGAGCACCCGGGCCGCCGCTCCGTCAGCCCCTTCCGGGGGAACCGCCGTGATCACCTCCCTTCAGCGCGCAGCAACACTTCCGACCCGCTCTTTCACCTGCACGGGCCGGGTGAGCATGGTGACCACACCGCGACCCGATCCCGGGCGCGAGGAGTAGACAACTACAGGCAGCGTCAGCTCGGCGGTCAGCGACCCAGGCGACCCAGGATCCGGCACCACCACACGAAGCAGGAAACAAGCCCCACGCAGGCGTCGCTGGCGGGCTCTGAACAGCCCTCTCCATGCGCGCGAAGCAGGACTCCCCCGCCCGCCCTCGACCCCGACGCGGAGTCATCACCGTGGCTACCCCTGGCATGAGGTCAGAGTCAGTCGCCGCTGTGAACGTCCTCCGCGCCATCCCACCGCGGTCGCCCGACGCGTCCACAGCTTCCCCAACTGACACCCTGGCGCGTAAGGGGCCCGAGCTCTCCCCTCCTGCCAGTGGCCCAGCTGTACGTACACGCCGTACGCCGGCTACGTCCGTCCGGACGGGCAGACCTGCTGCTCCACGGGCTGCGGCATCCCCGGGGAACACGCCGGAGCACACGCCTCCGACCGAGCCGTTCTGGCAAACCGCCGAGGACATCAGCCAGGTCTTCACCTCGCTCCCCAAACCATCCTCGACGCAATACGGCTTCACGCCCGAGCGAGCCGAGCATGCTCGCACCAGTGCAAGTCACCGAGTGCCCGAACTCTCTGGAGTTGCACACGGAGCTGCAGCAGCAACGGTTTGAAAGCCCGGCGGCTGCTCCGGCGAGCTATATGCTCCACCCGCCGCATCGGCACCATCGTCCAAACTGTCCATACGCTGCTGACCTGCAACTGTTCAGGATGAAAGAGGCCGAAGGAATCGGCCGGCCTCCTCGCCTATGGCTTCACATCGAGACGCACGAGCGCGCCGATCTCCACGAGTTGGTCCGGCAGCGCCAAGTCGGAAACGCCCATGACCGTGCTCGCGGGCCGATGCCCCCCGAAGTACTCGGCGTGGAGGCGTGCTGTCGTGTCGAAGTTCTCCCGCAGGTTCCTCACCAGAACCGTGGTCTCCACTATCTGGCTACGCTCGGCCCCGAACTGCTTCAGCACCAGGTCCAGATTCTCCAGCGTGGTGCGGACCTGCAGTTCGAAGTCGCCGGCACCCACGAAGTCGCCGTGACGGTCATGAGACAGCTGCCCCGACACATAAACCGTGTCACCGACCTGAGTGGCCTGACTGTACCCGTACAACGATTCCCACGGCATGCCGAACCCGAATGCCTTCACCTGAGAACTCATGACTCACTCCCTTGATACAGCGCGCGGAACCGTCAGTTGCAGACAGGCCCCTTTCGCATAGAAGTTACTGGTCCACACAAACGATGCTTGTCTGGTAGCGCCTTCCAAGTGTTCTCTGGGCGCACAAAATCGGCTGCATTGGGCTCCTCCGGGCGCCGGAGTGATGAGTGGATCCTGTACGCCGACGACGAGGCCCTGCCTCCTTCCACACCCTCCGGCCGCAGATGTGAGGCTGAAAGAGGCTCGCTGAGCGTTTTCGGCTTCCCCACCCCAGGGTGACGCCGTGGCCCGCGCTTGAGTTCTGGAAGCGGTTCGGCTGGGGCCGCCGGACACAGGGGCTTCTCTGTGAGAGGTCGCGCGCGGGCACTTCGCCGAGGGGTCGGCCCGGCGCTTCGGGACGGACGATGAGCGCGGAGAGGATGGAACACGCGCTCGAAGTACCATCCCTGCAAGGTTCTCCGGCCGGTACTTCTCAACGTCCGCAGTGGCGTAGTCGGACGAAGTCATCCCTGGAGAGAGGACAGGGGAGAGGGCGATGAGTGTGGCTGAGAGTTGGTCGCGTGTGATGAGTCTTCTGCGGGAGCACGCGCCGGCCGATCACGCGGATCTGCCGGGGCCTGCTACGGAGCAGCTGCTCGCGGCAGCCGAAGGGCGGATGGGGATCTCCCTGCATGGGGACCTGCGGACGTGGCTGTTGCAGAACAATCTGGATCTGCCGGAGGAGAATCTCGACGACGACGTGATGTGCTGCGGCTTCGACGGGTTTCCCGACGAGGGCAGCTTCTTTCTGGGTGTCCGGGCGATGGAGAGACTTTACGCGAATCGCTCCACGTCCTGTGGATTCGACCCTCCGGATCAGCCGGACAACCCGTTCTGGCGTAACGAGTGGATCCCGTTCCTGTCGGACCAAGACGGCTGGAGCGGAAAGTTCATCGATGTGCGGGACGGGCGCGTCGGCAGCTGGTTCGTGGGTGACGTCACGGTCACGGGCGAGTACGAGTCGATGGCCGCGTATTTCGACTCCCTGGCAAAAACGCTGACGAGGATCGCCGATGGAGGCTCCCCGGTCTGTCGGTTCACCGAAGGTCGACTTGTGTGGTCGTGAGGCGGTTCTTGGCACGGCAGCGGGCCCGGCGGAGGATCTGCCAGGACTTGCGTCGGGTGATGCTTCGTTCGATCGGTGCTCGTGCCGCTGACAGGGCTCGGTTGATCCTCCGCTGGGTTCTGGTGAGGTCCCGGCCAGAAAGCCGTCCGATGGGTGCGGTCGCCCGAGAGCCGGCCCCGGCGCAGGCGTGGTCGGCGAGCACAGGGACGCCCTGGCGTTCGCAGCTCCGGATGATGTGGTGGGCGCGGGCCACGGTCGGGTCGTGAGTGCGGCCGGGCACCGCAGGTGGGATCCGCAGCAGCTTGCCGGTGGGATCGGCCACGACCTGCACCTTCAGGCAGCCGGGCCGCCGCCCTCGCCATGGGCTTCAAGCTCATCGCGTCAGACCAGCAACGCCGGCGGGCCGTGGACGCAACTTCACCTGGTCGCGCTCGTCCGGGCCCGCGCCCGCTTCGAGCGCGGTGCCTGTTCGAGCTCCGAGGCCCGCGCGGCATGAACACCACCGCCTGCCGCCGGGCGGAAAATCAGTGGCAGGCCCGGCCTGCCCGTGGTGAAGATCGCGACATGCCCAACTTCCTGGAGACCGACCGGCTCGTCCTGCGCGCGTTCACGGCGGCCGACATCGACCACTTGCTCGCCCTGGACAACGACCCCGAGGTCATGCGCTTCATCAACGGTGGCCGCCCCAGGAGTCGGGAGTCGATCGAGACGCGGACCCTGCCGCGGCTCCTGCACGACTACCCGTGCTGGGAGACCCGCGGTTACTGGGCCGCGCAGGAGAGGGGCACCGGCACGTTCCTGGGCTGGTTCGAGTTCCGGCCGTTGGAGGAGCACAGCCCCGCCGTGGTCGAACTCGGTTACCGGTTGAACCAGGTGGCGTGGGGGCATGGCTATGCCACCGAGGGGTCCCGGGCCCTCGTCCACAAGGGGTTCGCGGAGCTCGGGGTCGAGCGGGTCACCGCGAACACCATGGCCGTCAACGCCCGCTCCCGTCGCGTCATGGAGAAATCGGGCCTGTCCTTCGTCCGGAACTTCACCGGGGACTGGCCGGAGGCGATCGAGGGCTCCGAGCACGGTGAAGTCGAGTATGAACTCACCCGGACCGAGTGGGCGCAGCCTCGATAGACATCAACGGCCCAGTCCACGTCCACGACTCTTGACGATGACTCGCTTCACGGTCCCCTGCCCGACTGCGGCCACCACCGGGCGAGGATGATGACTCGGTGTTGGTCAGGGTAGAGGCAGTGCAATCGGCCCGGTTGGGGCCCGTGTTCGTCCGAGTGCACTCAGCTGTGGGCACCGCAGTGGTGCTCTGGCAGGGGGCACCTCAGGCAGTGGGTGGAGAGCATCATGTGGAGTGGACCGTGGGTGAGGACATCATCTGGGCGGAGAATGCCTGGGCAAGCGCTGATGAATCGCCCGAGATTCGCGAAGAAGGCGACCGCGTCGTCTTTCGTGGGCGGTTGAGCCACGACGAAGGCGGGGGCGCGGTTCTTGACGTGGGCGGCTCGGTGATCCTGTTCGATGTTGCCGACCCCCCTCTGCCGAATGCTGTCGAAGGGGCCTGGGTCGAGGTCCGCGTGGCACCGGGCAACGTCACGGTCTGGCCCTACGAAATCTGACCGCTTGTGGGCGGTCAGGTGGAGCGCCGATGCGCGGTCGACGCCCAGAGCCTGCTGCCGGCGGAGTGGTGAGGGGAGCGAGACCTCCCGCGAGGCGGGCCTGGGACTGCTGCCCCGTCGCCTGCGCCCGGGGGCGCAAGGGGACAGGTTCGCTGCGGCGCTGGCCCCGGTCTCGCCGCCGGGTTTGGCCGCCGGGCGCGGAGGTGACCTCGTAGTCGCTGGTCGGTCGGCAGGCGAGTCGATCGACGGGGCCGCGCGCTGCTCGGAGCGTGCTGTCAGGTGGCGCTGGAGACGAAGCCCTCCACCGTCGCCGTGAAGACCTGCGCATCGTCCAGCCACGGGTAGTGGCCGGCGCCCGGCTGGGTCCCGAGGGTCACCTCGGGGAAGAGCGACGCGGCGTCGGCGGCGGACTTGGCGGTGGGCCACAGGTCCACCTCGCCCGCGAGCAGCAGCACCTGGCAAGGCAGGGCTCCCAGGCGGCGCCGGAGGTCCTCGGTGTCGGGCGTGTAGTCCTTGTAGTAGTGCTCGCTGACGGGGATCGCCCGCTGGGCGGGGTCGGCGGCGGCGTGAACGCGGGCGGCTCGGTCCCAGCGGCCGTACATCAGTGGTTCGAAGGCGAGTCGATACGGTGCTGCCTCGGCGAAGGTGTTCGCGGCCTTCATGTGCCGGTACGCCGTCACGGCCTCGCTGTGCCAGGGCTCGGCCGCGCGGGCGGCGAGCACCTCCTCCGCGCCGGTGTCGGACGGCAGTCCGACGGCGGCGAAGGAGGGACAGACCAGGGTCAGGCTGTCCAGTCGGTCGGGGTGGGTGGCGGTGTAGAGCATGGCCAGGCTGCCGCCTGCGGAGTGGCCGAGCAGGTCGACGCGGTCCAGGCCGAGGTGGTGGCGCAGCGCCTCGACGTCGGCGACGAGGCGGTCGATACGGCAGGTGGCCAGGTCGGCGGGCATCGCGGAGGCCCCGGTACCGCGCGTGTCGGGCAGGATCAGGGTGCGGTGGGCCGACAGCCCGCCGAGGTCGCCGAGGTATGCGGCGGCGCGGCCGGGGCCGCCGGGGAGGCAGAGCAGCGGCGGGCCGTCGCCGAGCGTGCGGAAGGCGAGCCTGGTTCCGTCGTACGAGGTGAAGAACTCCATGACGGACAGCCTGGGGGCTGGTGACCGGGCCCGGCTATCGTTCAGCCACAGCTAAACGATCAGCGGGCGGGGTGGGCATGGCGGTGGAGATCCGGCTCTCGGCGGCCGAGGTGGCGCGGGTGCGGCTCGCGGTGTCGCCACTGGCCGAGACGGTGCTCGGCGTGCGGGCGGCGCTCGGTGTCGGCGGGCACGAGGTGCACCGGCCGTGGGTGCGCGAGGCGCAGCCGGTGCTGGCGGGAGAGCCCGAGTTGCCGCTGCTGCGGATGCTGCTCGAAGGCTGCCTGCCGTCGTTCCTGTTCCCGGCGCCGGAGGAGCGCCTGCCGGCGTTCGACGCCGAGGTGGCCGACCTGCGGTCGACGGACCCGGCGTACGTCGCGGTGGAGTGCGTCGCCGCACTGGGCGGCCAGGTCGGGAAACTGCCCGCCCCGGCGGTGCTGTTGGAGCGGATCGCCGATGCGCTGACGCGCTGCCACGCCCGGCTGGTGGCCCCGCGCTGGGGGCGGATGCGGGCCGTGCTGGAGGCGGACCTGGGTCGGCGCGCTGTGGCGCTGGTGGACGGCGGGGTGGAGGGGCTCTTCACTCAGTTGCACAGTGATGTGGTGTGGCGGGAGGGCGAGTTGATGGTGCGCGGGCACCGCCGCTCGGGTGCGGCGTGGACGGTCGAGGCGGGCGGGCACGGGCTGGTGCTGATGCCTTCCGTCTTCGGCTGGCCGGACGTGATCGTCGACTATTCTCCGCGCACCGCCGCCTCCATCCGCTACCCCGCCTCCGGCGTCGGGCTGCTCTGGGAACAGTCCCGCCCGACGTCCGCCGGCCTCAGCGCCGTCCTCGGCCGCACTCGCGCCGCGCTGCTCACCGAGCTCGGCGAACCCCTGAGCACCCCGGACCTCGCCGCCCGCGTGGGTGTCACCGCCGGCGCCGTCTCCCAGCACCTCGCCGCTCTGCGCGGTGCGGGACTGGTGACGACCCACCGTACGGGCCGTACGGCCGTGCACCTGCGCACGCGGACAGGTACGGCGCTCACGGCCCGGCCGTCGGGCTGACCTGGGCGAGGGGACGTCCCGCTCCGGGCGCCGCGCGATGGACGGACCCCGAGATCGCAGCCGATCAGCGGATCAGCGGATCAGCCGATCCGCCCATCCGTCGATCCGCCCATCCGTCGATCAGCCGATCGGTGGGGCGAGGTACTCCAGCGCGTAGCCGGTGCCGGAAGGAGTGACGCGGGCGATGCCGGGTGAGTCGAGGTGGGCGCCGGCTATGAAGTGGTGGGGTCGGGTCAGTTGTCGGAGCAGGGCCGCTCGGGCGGCGCGGGCCTGGGACTGGTCGCCGTCGAACTCCCAGGACACGTCGGGCTGATCGAACTGAAGCGTGGGAACGTGCACGGTGTCGCCCCAGACGAGAAGGTGGCCGGTGCCGCTCCTGACGTCGTAGACGCAGTGACCCGGCGTGTGGCCGGGCGTGGGGATGGCGGTGACCCACTCATGGATCGCTACCTTCTCCGACACGGGCACGACCCGGTCGCGGATCGGCTCGAGCCGCCCAGTGAACACCGAGGTGTCGCCCGCGCCGATCCACACGCGCTCGAGCTTGGTGAACGCCTCCGAACCGTCCGGCGCGATCAGGCCGCTCACGTGGTCTTCGTGCCGGTGGGTGATGGCCACGTCCGTGACGTGCGCGCGGTCGATTCCCGCTTCATCGAGCGCGTCGTAGATCAATCCCATGGTGGGGTCGTGCCAGGCGTTGGACGCGCCGGTGTCGATGAGAACCGACCGCGTGCCGTCGGTGACGAAGAAGGCGTTGACCGACAGCCGCAAGTTGTCGCCGACCAGCGGGACGGCGGCCGGCAGTTCGTCGAGCGTGCAGCCACGCTCGTCGCGCAGCCGTGTCGGCGGCATGTCGATGTACCCGTCTCGCAACGAGATCACCTGCAGATCGCCGAATGCGAACGTGGCATGGAGCGGGCCAGTTGAGATCAAACGCATGGAGCCTCCCTTGAGTTGGGCGCACATCGCGGATCTTCGATAGAAGATACAGCATCTTCTTTAGGAGACGCCCTACACTGTGCCAGCGCGGCAAGGTACCCATCCGATCGAGGAGCACGGTGGTCGAGCAAGACGGAATCGCGGCCGGACCACAGCACGGTGACGACCTGGCGGGCGCGTTCGGCGGCAACGTGCGGCGTCGCCGTGAGGAGGCGGGCCTGACGCTGGAGCAGTTGTCCGCGCAGTCGTCGGTCAGCCGGGCGATGCTGTCCAAGGTCGAACGCGGCGAGAAGAGCCCGACGATCGGCGTCGCCTCCAGGATCGCCCACGCGCTCGGCGCGTCGCTCTCGGACCTGATCGGTGCGCCGGCTGCCGCCGCGTCGGGTGTGGCCGTCGTCATGCGCAAGAGCGATCGGCCCGTCTTCCGTGACCCGGACACCGGCTTCGAGCGGCACATGGTGTCGGCGGCGCCGGGCGCGGGAGGAGCCGAGATGGTCGTCCACTACCTCCCCGCGCAGGTCTCCACCGGCCTGCTGCCCGCGTATCCGCCGGGTACGGAGAAACAACTCGTGGTGCTCGACGGCAGCCTCACCGTCGCGATCGGCGGAATCAACGAGACCCTGAACACGGGCGACTCCCTGTTCTTCCAGGCCGACGCCGACCACGGCTTCGCCAACCGAACGGACGCTCCCTGCCAATACATCATGGTCATTTCGCGCAGAACCTGAGCGGTGGCGGGTGGCGGGTCTGAAGGGAGGTCGCTGCCGCCGGTCGCGCCGCCGCTGGCGTCTACCGGCTCCAGTGGCGTACTGCGATCGCTGAGATCCCGCCGAGTCCCCGGTTCGACGAGTACGCACGGGGAGTCCGGCAAGCAGCCGGTCAACGCAGCAGGTGTCGTCGTTGCACGACGTGCACGGTGCGCAGCGCCGAAACGGCGCGCCCCATCGCGGCTGCTCGAACGTCCCGGATGTCAGGCGTCCAGCCGCTCCTCCAGGCGGACGGTCACAGTGTCCCCTTCCTCCTTGCCGATCGCCTTGCGCACGTCCGCCTTCACCGGCAGTTTGTGCGTGCCGTCGCCCAGGGCCATGAACGAGCTCTGGAAGGGGTGACCGTCGATCGTGCCCCGGACCTTCACCAGGCCGCGGGTGCCGAAGAACTCTGCCGACTCGGGCCACACGACATAGGTCCAGCCGCCCTTGTTCGGGCTCTTCCGCAAGGTCGCGGTGAACTGCTTGTCCATCTCGGGTGCCTCCTGGTCACGGGTTTTCGATGAGGATGAGGTCGTTGCCGTCCGGGTCACGCACAGCGAACATGGGCGGCACCCCGGGCCCCGCCCGCAGGACCTCCGCATCCGCATCGACGCCGCGTCCGCGCAGGTCAGCGTGGGCGGCGTCGGCGTCCGGTGTCGTGAGACGGATGCCGGCCGGGACGCCTTCGGGAACGAGCGCGATCGTCGTGGTCGCCCCGGGCGGTGCCACCTCGATCCAGCGCCCGCCGCCGAAGGGGACGTCCCGGCGTACCTCGAAGCCGAGGTCACCGACGTAGAACTCGATGGCTCTCTGCTGGTCGGTGACGCGCATCCCGACCGTGGCCACGTGTGTGATGCGGGTGGTCCTGCTCATCCCGTGCCTCCGATTCCTCGGTGTTCACCAGGTAAGACGGAGGCGGACGGGAAAACTCATCGCCGGCCTCCAAGTCCGAGAGGACGGGGCTCGTCGGCAGGGGTGGGTGCTCCCTGATGCCGCACTAGCGTCGTCGGCCCGGGAGGCCGGACCGTCGGTTGACGGCGGGCGTCGTCGCACTGTCGGTGCGGACCTGAGACGGCGGGTGCGTGGCGCGGGACGCCTGCTCTTCCGTCGATGATGCCGCGAGCGCCGTTCCGAGGCCGGTCCTGGCGTAGTGGACGACGCGGCCTCTTCGGTATCGGTCGACCAGTCCCGCCCGCAGCAGAATGCCGAGGTGGTACGAGACGGTCGCGCTGCTCCAGCCGGTCCTCCGGCTCAGTTCGATCGTGGACGCGGGTGCGTCGAGGAGAGTCAGCAGCGCGGCCCTGGTCACGCCCACGAGTCCCGTCAGCGCCGATTCCGTCAGCGCCGATTCCGCCGCGCCCGCCGGGCGCTCCCCGAGGGCCCCGATGCCGCGCGCCCGGTAGATCAGCACCGGCGGGTGCGGGCGCTCGGCAGCGAACAGCACCGGGCCGACATGCGTCGTGGCCGGCACGAAGAGGACTCCTTCGTCGGCCCAGTCGATGATCCCGGAGTAGGGGCGCTCCAGTACGAGCTCGGTGCCTGTCCACCGCATCCGCTCGCCGAGATCGCCGAACACCGTCGCCGCGCCGTGCGCGGCCATCCGGTCGGCACGGTTGCCGATGTCGGCGTCCAGAACCGCTCGGACCCGTGGCCAGTCCGGCGCGAGTACGGACTCGAACAGGGTCGCCATCGCCGTCGCGGCGGCGGTCGCCACGGCGGCACCACCGTCGCGTGCCACCAGCGCGAGCGCCGGGGGCATCGGCCGCCGCCACCGCTCGTAGACCGCCTCGCTCCGATGCAGCGCGAGGACGTGGGGCCATACACGGCGGCCGCGGATCGCGATGTCGAGCTGGTAGTCGACCTCCTCTGCCGGGGTCGCCGCGATGCGGGCAGCCACGTCGCCCGTCGACTCGCCCTGGCGCGGCACAGGCGTCAGGAAGTCCGGGGCGTAGCTGTGATCGGCGGGCACCAGCGCCTCCAGCAGCGCCAGCTGCCCGGGCGGGAGTGCCCGCCGCGCACGGGCGTACCACTCCCGTGCGTGAGCGGCCGGATGCCGGCCGCGGTGCCGCAGCACGCCGAGAACCTCCATGGCCGCGGACGTGGCGAACCGCGACCTGCTCCACGCCTGTGCGTCCAGTCGCACCCTCATCGCCATCCCGTGAGTGTCGCATCGCCGCTGGGGCGGGCCGATGGATTCGAAGGGCCTCGAATGCGTGGACGTCATCGCCGCCACCGCCGGATGGTGATCCGCGACCGTGTCACCACGACCGAGGAGGCGCTTTGAGCTCCGACCGAACACCTACGGGATCCGACCGCGACCGGCTTGCCGCCGCCGTCAGCCGGCGCGGCATCGTGCGCATGGGCACCGCCTTCGGCGCGATGGGGCTCCTGGCCACCGCCACCCCGGCTTCGGCTTCGGCTTCGGCTTCGGCTGTGGGCAACGCTTCGGACGACGACCCCGCGCTGCGCAAGCCGATTCTGGTGGGCGCCAACCCCGGCCTCCAGCTCTTCGACGCGTCTGGCTCGTGCACGGCCTACCTCTCCATCTGGCAGGTGGAGTGGTCCACCCATGGAGCGGGGAACGCCCTCGTGCTCTGGCGGCCGGACGGGGTGAGGGCCGTAGGGGAGGATCCGCACCTCACGCTCTGGCTGGCCGATCACTTCGTCCGCCACTTCCCCGAACTCGACGGCCTGCCCTGGTCCGCTCCCCGGTTCCACCGGTCCGCGGTCCAGGTTCGGCTCGACCTCGCGTCCGGGCTGCAGGCCCGGGGCGGAGGCATCGACGTGCGCATGGCCGAGGTGCTCGACCGGCGCGCCTTCGCCACCGACCGGTTCCCGCTGGGCGGCGTGGAACACAGCCTGAGCCTGGTCTTCGGCCCGTGCGGGAGTGCCCGAGCACGCGTCGACGGCCGTGTCCAGCCGGGCGAGATCAGGCTGGGAGGGACTCCGACCCGCCCGTCGTCTTCGGCGTTCCTCGCCGCGGCCGAGGTGTGGCGCGCCTGACGCTGGTACGAGGCGCCTTGGGCTCCGCCGTACGCCTGCCCCGAGGGCTGCGGCGGGCCCCCAACCAACCCTGTCTGAGGAGGTTCGAGCGTCTCCCGCGCGGGGCGATCGTCGGCGGTGGCAAGGAGTGAGTCCCCTCCCGAGCAGGGGCCGCGGGCAGGGGGCAAGAAGCAGGGGGGCGGGATTGAGCCTCAGGCTCCTGCCAACGCTCTTGACCAGCGGGTTCGTGTGGCTGAAAGTGGATCCCCTGATCGACTGGGGCGGGAAGCATGACACATGACGAATACGCCGCCCGTTGCGAGGAGCTCTTCGCAGTGGGCGGTTTCACGGAGGTCCGGAAGCTGGCCGAATCCGGTTTGGGGGAACTCGGGCCCGATCCGGTGCTCTACCGGTGGCTCGGCCTCGCGCACGCGGCGGAGGACGAGGACGACCACGATGACGAGGCGGAGAAGGCCTACGAGGCCGGGCTGGCTCAGTGGCCGGACGACCTCGGGCTGCTCGTCTCCTACCTGGAGCTGTGCCTCCGGGCCGACGCGTGGACGTACCCCGGGCGCGCCGCTCGGGTGGACCGGCTCAAGGAGCGGATCGCGGGGCTGGCGCCTGCGGGGTCGCCCGAGGCGGCACGGGTGGCGGCCGCGCTCGACTGGGCCGGGCGGGGCTACTGGGAGGACGTACGGGAAAGGACGGCTGCCGCGCGGACCGATCGTGCGGCCCTGACGTCCCACAGTGCCGATGTCGCTGAAGCCCTGGAACGGGGCGGCCAGGCGCCCGCCCACCCGGAGGACCTGCGGGCCGCCGAGGTCGCGGCAGCGCTGGAGCTGCTGGCCGGTCCGTGGCAGGCCCCGCTCCGGCTCTTGGTCCGCTATCGGGTGGCCGCGTACGTCACCACGTTCGTGCTGGTACTCGCTACCAACAAGGTGCTGGTACTGACCGGCACCGTCACCTACAGCGTGTGGGGCTGGATCTGGTTCGTACCCCTCCTGCTGGCCGACTCCAAGCTCAAGCAGGCCCGCCGGCTGGCCCGGCAGCGAGTGATCGCCGCGATGGAGGCCCGACACGCCGGAGCCACCACCGGCTAGGTTCCAGCACTGAACGCAGCAACCCCTCGCGTACGGACGGTGGGGGTCTGCGACATCGCCATGTCACCCGCGTAGGCACCGTCCGGCGGATCATGTGATTGCTGGCATCCAGAGGTGTCCGTTCCCTGTCGGCCAGTGTCGGGGGATGTGGCAGTGGTGAGCGGTGGGGATCCGGTGCTTCCCGCAGCGGATGGTGAACGGGAGGTCTGTGGGGAGTCGACGGCTGTACGGGTGGCTCGGGGCAGCGGTGACTCTGCTGCTCGCGGGATCCGCTGCCATGCTTCTGGGCAGGTCGTGGACCGCCTGTGACGTGGGGGTGAGCAACGCGGCCAACAGCGGTTTCCTGCTGTGGCTGTTCATCCCTGGCCTCTGGACGGTCCTGCTGCTGGTCTGGGTCGCGGTGGGCGGTCTTCTTGGGAACCGTCCCCTTCTCCATGCCCTGGCACTCGCGGTGACGCTCCTCGGTGTTCTCTGGTGCGTCCTCTCGATCTTCTGGGAGGGCGCCGCCACTCCTCCGTGCCCTGGCGGTGTGCCCTCGTGGTGGCCGGGCTTCATCCCCGTCCCGGGATTCTGAGAGATCGGTCCCGGTAGTTCACGACTTGAGCCAGAGGCGGACTGCTGCTGCGTTGGCTTCGGCGGGAGCTGTATGCCTTGTCGCCGCCGACGTGGTCGGACCGCGTCCGGGGTCGGCCGCCCCAGCGGGCGGGGAACCCGGATCCGGTCCAGGACCTCGATCATCTGTGGGCCGTCGCCGCCCCACTGGCCCGGAGTGATCAGGAGAGCCATCGGGCGGCAGCCGCCTTCCCCCGCGAGGTGGATCTTGCAGGTCAGCCCGCCCCGGAACCGTCCGAGCCCTTCATCAGGGCAGTGGTGCCGGGGCGTCGTCCCCTTTTCGGGACCCGCGGGTGCGGCCTTACGGGCTCCGGCCGCGTGCTGGTGGGCCCTGCAGGAGGTCGAGTCGACACCGGCCATGCCCCAGTCGATCCGGCCGGCCAGATCGGCGTGGGCCAAGACCGCCTGCAGGATCCGGCGCCAGGTGCCGTCCGCCGACCAGCGGAAATGCCTCTCGTGGACGGACTTCCAGGAGCCGTATCGTTCCGGCAGGTCACGCCATGGGACGCCGGTGCGGATCCGGAACATGATCCCGTTGAGCACGGTGCGGGTAATCGTTCCACCGCCCGCCCCGCCTCCGGAAGACCCGCCGCCGGCGTCGGAGGGTGGTGGCCACGTTTCGTCCAGCGGCGCCGTCCGGGTGGTGGCCGCGGCGGGCGGCGCCGGGGGCTCGGCGGGCGGCGCCTCGGGGTGTGCTTCGTCGCGTTCGCGCTGGGCTCTTGGACGGGTCAACCAGGGCCTGGATCAAGGGTATTGACCTTGGTTCGGGAACGTTGCGGAAGCTACGTGGTGTGCACACGTAGTGGCCGGAACGCGCCCTTGCAGCATCCTCGCCCGAGCGGGAAGACTCGCTGGAAGCGCTTGTCAGGATCACGGTGTGGCCCCGGAATCGGGCGTTCCCCCACGCGTCCACCTCGTGTTTCCCGGCGGCGCCTCACAGTCCTGCCCACGACAGGGTGGGTTTTTCCTCACGGGAAAGTGAAGATTCATGCGCGCCAGCATCCACAGCTGCATCGCCAGACGAGTCCGCCCGATCGCCCCCACCGCCGGGCCGGTTGCGGCCGCGCTCTCCGTCCCTGCCGCGAACGCGGCTCAGTTCGACACCTTCCGCACCACGACCGACACGCTTGCCGTCATAGCGGGCAGCTCAGGCATGCCCTTGATTCCGGGGGGCATGGCTTGAGGTACGAGCTTCTGGGGCCTGTTCGCATATCGGTCGGCGGCGAGACGTCGTCGGTCGGAACACACAAGATGGAAGTCCTGCTGAGGACGTTACTGGTCCGCAACGGGCAGGTCGTCTCGCTGGACCAGCTGGCGCAGGAGCTGTGGGGCGCGGCCCCGCCTGTGCGCGCGGACGCGTCGCTGCACGTCTATGTGTCGCAGTTACGGAAGATCCTCAACAAGCTGTCCCTCAGCGGGGACTGTATCGCCACCCGCTCCCCCGGCTACGTCCTGAACCTGGGGCGGGACGAGCTCGATCTCAACGTGTTCACCGCCCTTTCGGACAAGGGACGGCTGCAGATGAGCATGGGCGACCACGCCGCGGCGGCCGAGAGCCTGACGCGGGCGCTGGCGCTCTGGCGCGAACCCGTGCACGCGTCGTCCTTCGAGGGACCGATCATCCAGGAGTTCGCCAACGGGACCGAAGAGCTGCGCGTCGAGTGCGTGGAACTTCTCGCCCGTTCGCTGCTGGCGTCGGACCAGGCACGGGAAGCCATCCGGATCCTCTACTCGCTCACCGCGGAGTACCCGCTGCGGGAGGATTTCTACGCGCTGCTCATGGAGGCGCTCAGCCGGTCCGGACGGAGGGCCGACGCCCTCAATGTCTACCAGGCCGCGCGGAAGGCACTGCGCGAGGAGCTGGGCCTGGAGCCCTGCCGTTTCCTGCAGGAGACGCAGGAGTTCATTCTGAACGACCGGCTGGACGAGCTCCAGTTCCTGCGCACGGTCGGCGGCGGCAAGACGCAGCGCCGCCACCTGGCCGCCGGCACCGTCACTTCATGACCCTTCCGTTCGGCGCTCGGTTGATTCCCGCCGTCTTCACCAGTCATCCATTCCTGCCGGCCAACGAAGGACACCACCGTGCCCGGTATTGAGATATCGGAGACGTCCATCCCAGGGGCGTATCGCATCAGAACGAACCACCTACCGGACCGGCGAGGCCATTTCTACGAGGCGTGGCAGTTCAGCGAACTCCTCGGGCGTACCGGTCATCATTTCGAGATTCGTCAGGTGAACTACTCGGTCTCCAAGAAGAACACGCTGCGCGGCATTCATGGCACCACGATTCCGCCCGGTCAGACGAAGCTGGTCACGTGCGTGCGGGGCGCGGCGATGGACGTGGCGGTCGACCTGCGGGTCGGCTCGCCGACGTTCGGCCAGTACGACGTGACCTTGCAGGAGGCGGCGACCGGAATCGGCGTCTATCTCGCCGACGGGATCGGCCACGCGTTCCTCGCCCTGACCGACGACACGTGCATGAACTACCTCTGCGGCGCGGAGTACGTGCCGGGCACGATGATCGACGTCCAGGCGCTCGATCCCGCGATCGGAATCCCCTGGAAGCTGGACGGCCCTCCGATCACGTCGGACAAGGACGCGGCGGCCCCGACGCTCGCCGAGGCGGTCGAGCTCGGTCTGCTCCCCACCTACGAACAGGCGTTGGCATCCGCCGGACCGCGTCTTGTCTGAGGCGCCACGTCCTCCCGTGCGTCGTGGCGCGGAACACCATGTCGCACCGCCGGCGAGTCACCACCGCAATCTTGTCCAGGGAGTTCTGATGGAGCATTCGGGAAGCGTCAACCCTGTCCGTGTCGGAGTGATCGGATGTGCCGACATCGCGTGGCGGCGCGCGCTGCCCGCGCTGGCGGCCGAACCGCTCACCGAGGTGACGGCCATCGCCAGCCGGGGGTGGGACCGGGCACGGCAGTTCACCGACCGGTTCGGCGGGGAGCCCGTCGAGGGCTACGCCACCCTGCTGGAACGTGACGACATCGACGCGGTGTACGTTCCGCTTCCGGCCGTGCTGCACGCCGAATGGATCGATCGGGCGCTGCGCGCGGGCAAGCACGTCCTCGCGGAGAAGCCGCTCACCACCGACCGGGTCCAGGCCGAGCGTCTGTTCGCGCTGGCCTCGGAGCGGGAGCTGCTGCTCATGGAGAACTTCATGTTCCTCCACCACTCTCAGCACGAGCGGGTCGCGGCCTTGCTGGCGGACGGCGTCATCGGTGAACTCCGTTCGTTCGCCGCCAGTTTCACGATCCCGCCCAAGCCACAGGGTGACATCCGGTACCAGGCCGATGTGGGCGGCGGCGCACTGCTGGACATCGGCGTGTACCCGATCCGGGCGGCCGGCTTCTTCCTCGGCATGGACCTCGATGTCGCGGGCGCCGTCCTCCGGCACGAACGGGCCCACGGCGTGGTGGTCGGAGGGAACGCGCTCCTGACCACCGGTCAGGGGGTGACCGCGCAGCTCACGTTCGGCATGGAGCACTCCTACACCAACAGTTACGAGTTCAGGGGCAGCACGGGCCGCCTCTGGCTGAACCGTGTGTTCACTCCTCCGGCGACGTACCAGCCGGTCGTCCACGTCGAACGGCAGGATCACGCCGAGCAGTTCGTCCTGCCATCGGAGGACCAGTTCGCCCAGAGCATCCGGGCCTTCGCCCAGGCAGTGCTCAACGGAGAGCGCCCCGAGGACTGGTCGCGGAACTCGGTGCGTCAGGCGTCCCTGGTGGACGCCGTCCGGGCGAACGCACGCAACATCTCCTTTCCGTAGTCATCCAGCGGTGGCGGGCGACCGTCCGGCGTCCGTCACCGCTGCCGCGACCGCTCACCGTGTGCGTGCGGAGCGGTCGGCCGGGCCTGCGCGGGCGACGCGTCACCAGGGCCGGCGGGCGCCGTCGCGGCCTGCCCCGTGGCCGAGGTCCGGCGGGCGCCGGGCGGCCGTGTCATGGGCGGCGTGCGCGTCCGTCTTCTCTCCTGACCGATGAATCCGGCCGGTCGAATCCCTGTTTTCTGCCATCAGGTGGCGGTTCATCGCGGAATGACGAAAGAAAACCAGCGCCGAAACGCCGTGCGCGACGCGGCACAAGGTCTGGGCAAGGCTCGTTCCAGGCTGCTCTTAGAGCCTCTTAAGAAGCCTTTTGTGCCGCAACAATAGGGTGATCGTCACTGTTGAGGTTTTTCCGCTGCAGTGAGCATCATCCAGTGTCGTCCGGCTGACCGTCTCGGAGGGCGGTGAGGGGGTCAAGGCCATGTGCGCGGACCGGGGAGACGCAGGAGCGGATCCGGGCCTCGGTCTCCACCCCGCCCGGCGTCACCGTGCCGGCGACGTGCCCGCACCGACAGGCCGCGCCGTCCGGGTCCCGCGACATGCTCCGCCCGCCCGTTCCGGCTGCGTGATCCGCTCGGCCGGCACCTCGTTCGGGGGTGGTGGCACACCCAGGCAGTCACGAACCATCAGCGATCACGTCCCGCGACTCACCTTATGACGACAGAGGTGTCATCCGTGAAGGGAATAGTTCTTGCCGGAGGAACGGGAAAGCGTCTTTATCCACTGACCTTCGCCCTCTCCAAGCAGTTGCTTCCGGTGTACGACAAGCCCATGATCTACTACCCCCTGTCGACTCTCATGCTGGGCGGCGTGCGGGAGTTCCTCGTCATTTCGACGCCGACGGATCTGCCGCTCTTCCGGAAGATGCTGGGTGACGGCGCGGAACTCGGCCTGCGCATCTCCTACGCGGAGCAGCCGCTGGCCGCCGGCATCGCCGACGCCTTCCGGGTGGGGGCCGATTTCATCGGTTCCGACCCGGTGTCGCTGATCCTGGGCGACAACATCTTCCACTCCCCGGAACTGCCGGACGTCCTGGCGCGCAGCATGAAGGACGCCGACGGCTGCACGCTGTTCGGCCACACGGTCGCCGACCCGCGGCCGTACGGCGTGGTGGAGAAGGATTCCGAGGGAAACGTGATCGGGATCGAGGAGAAGCCGTCCCGGCCGCGCAGTTCCGAGGTCGCGACGGGTCTGTACGTCTACTCCAACGACGTCGTCGAGATCGCGCACGGCATCACGCCGTCGGCGCGCGGGGAACTCGAGATCACCGATGTGAACCGGGTCTATCTGGAGCAGGGCAAGGCGCGGCTCCACTCGCTCGGGCCGGACAGCACGTGGCTGGACGCGGGTACCTACGACGGTCTGCTGGACGCGACGCGTTTCGTACAGGAGCGGCAGCGCTCGGGCGGCCGGATCGCCTGTCTGGAGGAGATAGCGCTCGACAAGGGCTACATCGACGCCGAGAGCTGCTACTCCCTCGGGGAGAAGCACAAGGAATCGGGATACGGCCGGTATCTCATGGGGATTTCCAGCGAGACCGACTGGGGCGGGCTGGCATATGTCGCGCAATAATCGTGTGGCCGTCACCGGCGGCGCCGGGTTCATCGGGTCGCACTACGTGCGGCAGCTCCTTTCGGGTGCGTATCCGGAATTCGCGGACGCCTCCGTCGTCGTCCTCGACAAGCTGACGTACGCGGGCAACGAGGAGAACCTGGCTCCGGTCTCCGACGACCGGCGGTTCGAGCTGGTGGTCGGAGACGTCTGCGACGCGGACCTGCTGGCCGAGGTGCTCCCGGGCGTGGACGTCGTGGTGCACTTCGCCGCGGAGTCCCACGTGGACCGCTCGATCACCGGCCCGGCCGACTTCATGCACACCAACGTGCAGGGGACCCACACCGTGCTGAACGCCTGCCTGGACGCGGGTGTGCGGCGGGTCGTCCAGGTGTCCACGGACGAGGTGTACGGGTCGATCGACGCCGGTTCCTGGACCGAGGACCATCCGCTGGAGCCGAACTCGCCGTACTCGGCGTCCAAGGCGAGCGCGGATCTCGTCGCGCGCTCCTACTACCGGACCTACGGACTCCCGGTGTGCGTGACGCGGTGCTCGAACAACTACGGCCGCTACCAGTTCCCCGAGAAGATCATTCCGCTGTTCATCACGAACCTGCTGGAGGGTGAGCAGCTCCCGCTGTACGGGGACGGCAGCAACGTACGCGACTGGCTGCACGTGGACGATCACTGTCGAGCCATCCAGCTGGTGGTGGAGGGCGGCCGGCCCGGCGACGTCTACAACATCGGCGGCGGGACGGAGCTCACCAACCGCGACCTCACGGCGTGGCTGCTGAAGGAGACGGGCTCGGACTGGTCCGCGGTGCGGAGCGTTCCCGACCGCCCGGGCCACGACCAGCGGTATTCGGTGGACTGGACGAAGATCAAGAACGAGCTGGGCTACACGCCGCGCGTCGACCTGGCGGACGGGCTCGCCGACACGGTGCGCTGGTACGTGGAGAACGAGTCCTGGTGGCGACCGCTCCGCCGGACGGCACCCGGCCGCACGCCGGCCCCCGCTCCCCCACCGGAGTGACGGCCGCCCGGCCGCGGACACCTCCGGGTCCGGCCCGGAGCGCGCCGGTGACCGCCCGATGACGGCCCCATGACCGCCGACGACCGCCGATGACCGCTGATGGAGAGAGTACGGAGCAAGTCATGACGGAGCACGTATTGTCCTCAGGCACGACCCCTCAGGGCCCGGCGACGGGATTCGACGCACCGGTGACCCCCGCCGGCCGCGTCCTGCTGGAGCGGCTCAGCGAGCACCTGCCGCGGATCCGGGCCACCGCGGCGGAGAACGACCGCGACGGCAGGTTCCCCACCGAGACCTTCGACGCGCTCCGCAAGGACGGCCTGATGGGCGCGACGGTCCCCGCCGAGCTGGGCGGCCTGGGCGTCGACCGGCTGTTCGACGTCGGGGTCGTGCTCCAGCACGTGGCGCAGGCCGACGCCTCGACGGCGCTGGCCCTGCACCTGCAGCTCAGCCGGGGGCTGACCCTCGGCTACGAGTGGCGGCACGGCGGTCGGAACACCCGTGTGCTCGCCGAGCGGATGATGCGGATGATGGTCGCGGGCGAAGCGGTCATGTGCTCGGGCATCAAGGACGCCCGTGGCGCGGTGACCACGCTGCGGCCCGACGGATCGGGCGGGTGGCTGCTGTCCGGCCGCAAGACGCTGGTGTCCATGGCACCCATCGGCACGCACTTCTTCATCAACGCGCGCACGGACGGGATGGGCGATCCGCCGAGGCTGGTGTCCCCGGTCGTCCACCGCGACACCCCCGGGTTCACCGTCCTGGACAACTGGGACGGCCTCGGGATGCGCGCGTCGGGCACGATGGACATCGTCTTCGACGACTGTCCCATCCCGGCCGAGGACGTCATGGTGCGCGACCTCGTCGGGGCCCGCAGCGACGCGGTCCTCGCCGGCCAGACGGTCAGCTCGGTCTCGATGCTGGGCATCTACTTCGGCGTCGCGCAGGCCGCGTTCGACCTGGCGGTGCAAGCGCTCACCCGCCGGTCGGAGGCACCGCAGGCCGCGGCGCGGACCCTGGTGGCCGAACTGGACGCCCGCCTCCACACGCTGCGCGCCACGCTCGCCACCACGCTGACCACGGTCGACGCCCTCAACGCCGATCTGTCGGGGGACCTCGACGAGCGCGGCAGGCAGATGATGCGGCACTTCCAGCGCGCCAAGCTGACGGTCAACCAGATGGCCCCGGCCATCGTCAACGACTGCCTGACCCTGGTCGGCGGCGCGTCCTTCACGGGGGCCCATCCGCTGTCGCGGCTCTATCGCGACGTCAGGGCGGGCGGGTTCATGCAGCCGTACGCCTACGTGGACGGCGTGGACTTCCTCAGCGCGCAGGCGCTGGGGATCGAGCGGGACAACAACTACATGAGCACCTGGGCGGCCCGCTCGACGAGCAACGGAAATTCAGCGGATCCATCGCGTTGTACGCCAATGTCACGGTGAGGGAAATGACGACTCGTGTATGGGATTACCTGCCGGAGTACGAGCAGGAAAAGTCGGACCTGCTGGCGGCCGTCGAGACGGTCTTCGAGTCCGGGCAGCTGATTCTCGGCAAGAGCGTGCAGGGCTTCGAGGCCGAGTACGCGGCCTATCACGGAGTGGGGCACTGCGTCGGCGTCGACAACGGCACCAACGCCGTCAAGCTCGGGCTGCAGGCACTCGGCGTCGGCCCCGGCGACGAGGTGATCACGGTGTCGAACACCGCGGCCCCGACGGTGGTCGCGATCGCCGGCACCGGGGCGACGCCGGTCTTCGTGGACGTGCGCGAGGACGACTACCTGATGGACACCGGTCAGGTCGCGGACGCGATCACGCCGCGTACGAAGGCGCTGCTGCCGGTGCACCTGTACGGGCAGTGCGTCGACATGGCTCCGCTGCGGCGGCTGGCCGACGAGCACGGTCTGGCCGTCCTGGAGGACTGCGCGCAGGCGCACGGCGCACGGCAGCACGGCAGGCCGGCCGGCACGACGGGGGACGCGGCGGCGTTCTCGTTCTATCCGACGAAGGTGCTCGGGGCCTACGGCGACGGGGGCGCGGTCATCACCGACGACGCCGGCGTCGACCGTGCTCTGCGGCAGCTGCGCTACTACGGGATGGACAAGGTCTACTACGTCGTCCGGCCCCTGGGGCACAACTCCCGCCTCGACGAGGTGCAGGCCGAGATCCTGCGCCGCAAGCTGCGCCGGCTCGACACCTACATCGCGGGCCGGCGGGAGGTGGCCCGCCGGTACGAGGAGGGCCTGGCGGACCTCACCGGCCCCGGCGGGCTGATCCTGCCGTCGGTGACGGACGGGAACGAGCACGTCTACTACGTGTACGTGGTGCGCCACCCCCGCCGCGACGAGGTCATCGAGCGGCTCAAGCGGTACGACATCGCGCTGAACATCAGCTACCCGTGGCCGGTGCACACGATGACCGGCTTCGCCGAACTCGGGTACGCCGAGGGGTCGCTGCCGGTCACCGAGCGGCTCGCGGGCGAGATCTTCTCGCTGCCCATGTACCCGTCGCTGCCCCGGGACCGCCAGGACAAGGTGATCGGCGCGCTGCGCGAGGTCCTGGCCGGGCTGTGACGTCCCGTCGCCCGTCCCGCGGTCAGGACTGCGGTCGGCCGCTCAGCAATCGGAACCGAGAAGGAGTTCGATCATGAATCGAGTAACCGACGGGCCCGCCCCGGGGGCCTGCCGGATCTGTGGCGGCGGCGTCGAGGAGTTCCTCGATCTGGGCCGGCAGCCCCTGTCCGACCGGTTCCTGGAGCCGGACGACACCGGCGAGGAGTTCTTCTACCGGCTCGCCGTCGTCCAGTGCCGCACCTGCACGATGGTGCAGCTGGCCGAGGAGGTGCCGCGGAATCTGATGTTCCACGCCGACTACCCGTACCACTCGTCGGGCTCGTCGGTCATGCGCGAGCACTTCGCCGGGGTCGCCCGGTCGTTCCTCGCCACCGAACTGACCGGGGCGGACCCCTTCATCGTGGAGATGGGCTGCAACGACGGGATCATGCTCGGGACGATCCAGGAGGCGGGTGTCCGGCACCTGGGATTCGAGCCCTCGGCGGGCGTGGCGCAGGTGGCGCGCTCGAAGGGCGTGCGGGTGCGCACCGACTTCTTCGAGGAGGCGACGGCCAGGGAGGTGCGGGCCGCCGAGGGGCCGGCGGACGTCATCTACACCGCCAACACCATGTGCCACATCCCGTATCTGGACTCGGTCCTGCGGGGCGCCGACGCGCTGCTCGCCCCGGACGGCGTGTTCGTCTTCGAGGACCCCTACCTCGGCGACATCGTCGCCAAGACCTCGTTCGACCAGATCTACGACGAGCACTTCTACCTGTTCTCGGCCGGTTCGGTGCAGGCGATGGCCGACCGGTTCGGCTTCGAGCTGGTGAACGTGGAGCGGCTGCCGGTGCACGGCGGCGAGGTCCGCTACACGCTCGCGCGCAAGGGCGTGCGCACTCCGGCGGAGGCCGTCGCGCGGCTGCTCGCCGAGGAGCGCGACCAGAAGCTCGCCGACCTCGCCACGCTGCGGGCGTTCGCGGCGAACGTGCGGAAGATCCGCGAGGATCTGGTGGCGCTGCTGGAGCGGCTGCGCGCGGAGGGGCGCCGCGTGGTCGGCTACGGCGCGACCGCGAAGAGCGCGACGGTGACGAACTTCTGCGGCATCGGCCCGGAGCTGGTGTCGTTCGTGTGCGACACGACGCCGGACAAGCAGAACCGGCTGACCCCGGGCCGGCACATCCCGGTGCGGCCCGCGGCGGCGTTCTCCGACCCGTACCCGGACTACGCGCTGCTGTTCGCCTGGAATCACGCCGAGGAAATCATGGCGAAGGAGCAGGAATTCCAGCAGGCCGGCGGCCGCTGGATCCGTTACGTCCCGCAGGTCCACGTGACGTGATCCGGCGGCGGGCCCGGTCGGCCCGGGCCTAGGGCTGCAGGCGCAGCCCTAGGCTGATTTAAGAACCGCCGTTCATGATTCTTGAAGGCGTTCTCCCGCCAGATTTCTGTGATTTCGGAAGGGAACTTCATGTACCTGGAGAATCTCCGGGAAGTCTGTCACACGACGGTGCACCGGGAGACCCGTCCCGGCGTCGGGCACCACGTCACGTTCACCGAGGAGCTGTACGACTCCGACGGCAATCTGGTGTCCACCTCGGAGGGCATGGCCGTGGTGTTCGGGAACCCGGAGGACGGCAGCCTGATGCAGCTGATGACGGCCACCGAGAAGCTCGCGGACGGCGTCATCAGCTGGACCGGGACGGTCCGTCAGGAAAATCCCGCCGACGGCGAGTTCGTCGTCAACAAGTTCCCCGTGATCGGGGTCAGCGGCCGTTACGCCGGAAAGACCGGGACGCGTACCTTCAAGTTCGTGGAACGGCCCGACGAGAACACGACGATCGCCGAGGCCACCCTTTACGTGGAGGACTGAACCGCCCCCACCGAGCGACCCACAGGCGACGACGGAACTGTCGGTCGCTCGGTTTTCCATGCCCTTTCAGAAACCCCAGGTGTGCGAGGAAGGCTGTCAGGACGCCATGACGGATCTCACTGAGTCGAAGAGCGTTCACCCGGTGTCGAACGACCCGATCGCCGTTGTCGGGTTGTCCTGTCGGCTGCCCCAGGCGGCGGATCCGGCGGCGTTCTGGCGGCTGCTCCGCGACGGCCGGTCCGCCGTCACCGAGACCCCGGCCGACCGCTGGACCGGCATGGAGCGGCCGGCCGGGCTCCGGCACGGCGGGTTCCTCGACGACGTGGCGGGGTTCGATCCGGCGTTCTTCGGCATCTCCCCGCGCGAGGCCGCCGGCATGGACCCGCAGCAGCGGCTGATGCTGGAGCTGGCCTGGGAGGCGCTGGAGGACGCGATGATCGTCCCCGCGACCCTGGCGGGCGGCCGGACCGGCGTGTTCGTCGGGGCCATCGGCGACGACTACGCGTCCCTGCTGCGCCGTCGCGGTCCTGAGGCGAGCACCCCGTACTCGCTGACCGGGACCAGCAAGGGCGTCATCGCCAACCGGATCTCCTACACGCTGGGGCTGCGCGGCCCGAGTCTCACCGTGGACACCGCGCAGTCGTCGGCGCTGGTGGCGGTGCACCTGGCCTGCGAGAGCATCGCGTCCGGCGAGTCGGTCACGGCGCTGGCCGGCGGCGTCAACCTGAACCTGGCGACCGGTGCCGCGCTGGAGACCGAGCGGTTCGGGGGGCTCTCTCCCGACGGGCGCTGCCACACCTTCGACGCCCGTGCGAACGGCTATGTCCGGGGCGAGGGCGGCGGATTCGTCGTCCTCAAGCCGCTGTCCCGCGCCCTGGCCGACGGCGACACGGTCTACTGCGTCATCCGCGGGACCGCCGTGAACAACGACGGTGCCACCGACGGCCTCACCGTGCCGAGCGCCGACGCGCAGCGGGACGTGATCCGGCTGGCGCACGAGCGCGCCGGCCTGGAGCCGGGCGACGTCCAGTACGTGGAGCTGCACGGGACCGGCACCAAGGTGGGCGATCCCGTCGAGGCCGCGTCCGTCGGGGCGGCGGTCGGCGCGGGCCGTACGGACGGGCCCGTGCACGTCGGCTCGGCCAAGACCAACGTCGGGCACCTCGAAGGGGCCGCCGGGATCGTCGGTCTCATCAAGGCCGCGCTCTGCGTGCGCCACCGCGGGATCCCGGCGAGCCTGAACTACGCGACGCCCCACCCGAGGATCGACCCCGGCGCGCTCAACATCGAGGTGCGCACGGAGTTCGGCCCCTGGCCGAAGCCGGACGCGCCGCTGGTGGCGGGCGTCAACTCGTTCGGCATGGGCGGCACGAACTGCCACGTGGTGGTCTCCGACCTCCCGGCCGCCGTCCCGGGCACGGCCCCGGCGGACCCGGCCCCGGCTGGCACGGCCGCAACGGACACGGTGCCGGACACGGATGCCGCCGCCGTGCCGGTGGTGCCCTGGGTGCTCTCCGGGGCGGACGAGGCCGCGCTCCGCGCGCAGACGACCGCCCTGCGGGCCGCCGTGGAGGAGCGCGGCGACCTCGACCCGGTCGACGTCGGCTGGTCGCTGCTCACCACCCGGTCGGCCTTCGAGCACCGCGCCGTCGTCCTGGGCGACGGCCGCGAGCGGCTGCTGCGCGGACTGGCCGCCGCGGCGGAGGGCGAGGACGCGGCCGGTCTGGTCACCGGGCGGGCCGGCGAGCGCGGCAAGACGGTGTTCGTGTTCCCCGGGCACGGCACCCAGTGGCCCGGCATGGGCCTGGACCTGCTGGAGAGTTCCGCGGTCTTCGCCCGGCACTTGGAGGCGTGTGACGAGGCCCTGCGCCCGCACACCGGCTGGTCGCTCCTCGACGTGCTGCGCGGCACGCCCGGCGCCCCCGACCTCGACCGCGTCGATGTCGTCCAGCCCGCCATCTTCGCCGTCACCGTCGCACTGGCCCGGCTGTGGCAGCACCACGGCGTCACCCCCGACGCCGTCATCGGCCACTCCCAGGGCGAGATCGCCGCCGCCCACATCGCCGGAGCGCTCTCCCTCGACGACGCCGCGAAGATCATCGCCCACCGGGGGCTCGTCGCGAGGACGATCGCCGGCACCGGCGGCATGGCCGCCGTCCCGCTGTCCCCCGAGCGGGTCGCCGACGACCTGACCGCCTATCCGGGCCTAAGCATCGCCGGGATCAACTCCCCCCAGGGCACGGTGGTTTCGGGCGATCCGGACTCCGTCCGCCGCCTCCTGGACCACTACCGGGAGCAGGACGTCAACGCCCGCCCCGTGCCGATCGGGTACGCCTCGCACTCGGCCCACATCGAGCCGCTGCGCGAAGCGTTCCTGCGGTCCCTCGCCGGCATCACCCCCGGCGTGCCGCGCATCCCCTTCCACTCCACGGCCCGCCCCGGCACCAGCCCCGCGTTCGACGCCGACTACTGGTACGACAACCTCCGCCGTCCTGTGCGGTTCCACGAGGCTCTCACCGGGCTGCTCGACACCGGGCACACGCACTTCGTCGAGACCGGTCCCCACCCGGTCCTGACCACGTCGATCCAGCACACCGTCGACGCCGCCGAGCGTGCCGCGGTCGCGGTCGGCACCCTCCGGCGGAACAAGCCGGCCTGGCCGGCGTTCGTCCACTCGGCGGGACGGCTGTACGCCCACGGCGGGGAGGTCGACTGGGCCTCGTTCTTCGCGGGCCGGCGGCCGCGCCGGGTGCCCCTGCCGACGTACCGCTTCCAGCGCCGCCGCCGCTGGCTTCCGTCCGGCGACGAACAGCCCGCGCGGCACGAGCGGCACGAGCGGCACGACACTCCCGTACCCGGGGGTCCGGCCGCCGAGCAGCCGGGGTCGGCGGCGGAGCGGCTGGCCGCGCTGCCGCGGCGGGAACTCCGGCGGACGCTGCTGGCTCTGGTGCGCAGCCGGGCCGCCGCCGTCCTCGAACACGAGGACGCCGGGGGCATCGACACGGCGCGGTCGTTCAAGCAACTCGGATTCGACTCGCTCCTCGCGGTGGAGCTGAGGAACAAGCTGGCGGCGTCCACGGGCCTCGATCTGCCGGCCTCCCTGCTGTTCGACCACCCCACACCGGCCGTCCTCGCCGAGCATCTGCTCGACCGGCTCACCGCGGCCGCCGACGCGCCACGGGACGCGGCGGCGCCGGCGGACGCCGACGGCGCGGACGATCCGATCGCCATCGTGGGCATGGCGTGCCGCTTCCCGGGGGGTGTGCGGTCCCCCGAGCAGCTGTGGCGGCTGGTGGAGACCGGGACGGACGCGATCTCGGACTTCCCCGGCAACCGGGGGTGGGATCTGGACGCCCTCTTCGACCCGGGCTCGGGGCCGTCGGGCACCTCCTCGGTGCGACGCGGTGGGTTCGTGCTGGACGCCGACATGTTCGACCCGGCGTTCTTCGGCATCAGCCCGCGCGAGGCGCTGGCGATGGACCCGCAGCAGCGGCTGCTGCTTGAGGTCTCCTGGGAGGCGCTGGAACGCGCGGGCATCGCCCCGTCGTCGCTGCGCGGCGGCCGGACGGGGGTGTTCGTCGGGGCGATGTCGCAGGAGTACGGCCCCCGCCTCACCGAGGGCGGCGACGAACTCGAAGGATTCCTGCTCACCGGTACGACGGCCAGTGTCGCCTCCGGCCGGATCGCCTACACGCTGGGGCTGCAGGGCCCGACGTTCACCGTGGACACGGCCTGCTCGTCGTCGCTGGTGGCGTTGCACCTCGCCGTCCAGGCGCTGCGTGGCGGCGAGTGCCCGCTCGCCGTGGCGGGCGGTGTGAACGTGATGGCCGCGCCCGGCATCTTCGTCGAGTTCAGCCGCCAGCAGGGCCTGTCCCCCGACGGCAGGTGCAAGGCGTTCGCCGACGCGGCGGACGGCACCGGCTGGTCGGAGGGCGCCGGCATGGTCGTGCTCGAACGGCTCTCGGACGCGCGCCGGAACGGCCACCGGGTGCTCGCCCTGATCCGGGGGTCGGCGATCAACTCCGACGGGGCCAGCAACGGTCTGACCGCGCCGAACGGGCCGTCCCAGGTGCGGGTGATCCGGCAGGCGCTGGCCGGTGGCGGTCTGGAGCCGTCCGACGTGGACGTCGTCGAGGCGCACGGCACCGGCACCCGGCTCGGCGATCCGATCGAGGCGCAGGCCCTCATCGAGGCGTACGGGCAGAACCGTGCCGAGGACGCGCCGCTGTGGCTGGGCTCGCTGAAGTCGAACATCGGCCACGCGCAGGCCGCGGCCGGGGTCGGCGGCCTGATCAAGATGGTGATGGCGCTGCGGCACCGCACGCTGCCGCGCACGCTGCACGTGGACGCGCCCACCCGGCAGGTCGACTGGTCGGCGGGTGCGGTCCGGTTGCTGACGGAGGCGCGGCCCTGGCCCGAGACCGCGGTGCGGCGGGCGGCGGTGTCGTCGTTCGGCATCAGCGGCACCAACGCGCACCTGGTGCTGGAGCAGGCCCCCGACGAGGAGGCGGTGGACGCGGGGGACGGCGAGGTGACCGTCCCGTGGCTGCTGTCGGCCCCGCACGACCAGGGGCTGCGGGAGCAGGCGGCCCGCCTGCTCCGGCTCGTCGACGGCGAGCCGGGCGTCGCTGTCGCCGACATCGGCCGCGCGCTGTCGACCACCCGCTCGGCGTTCGCCCGTCGCGCGGCCGTCACCGGCGCCGACCGGGCCGCGTTCCGTGCCGGTCTCGGCGCGCTCGCGGCCGGCGAGACCGTGCCCGGCGTCACGGTCGGCACGGCCCAGGACCGGGGGAAGATCGTGTTCGTCTTCCCCGGGCAGGGTGCGCAGTGGGCGGGCATGGCCGCCGAGTTGATGCGGACCTCGGGGGTGTTCCGGGACGAGGTGCTGGCCTGCGCGGACGCGCTGCAGCCGCACGTGGACTGGTCGGTGCGCGAGGTCCTGCTCGGGGGCCCGGGGGCTCTCGGGCTCGACCGGTCCGACGTGGTGCAGTGCACGACGTTCGCCGTGGTGGCGGGCCTGGCGGCGCTGTGGCGTTCGGTGGGGGTCGAGCCCGACGCGGTGATGGGGCACTCTCAGGGGGAGATCGCCGCCGCGTACGTGGCCGGTGCCCTCTCCCTCGACGACGCCGCTCGCGTGGTGGCGCTGCGCAGCACCGCGCTGCTGTCGCTGGCGGACACCGGCGGCATGGTCACGGTGTCCGGCTCCCGCGACACGGTGACGGAGCTGATCGGCCCGTGGGAGGGGAAGCTGTGGATCTCCGCGGTGAACGGCCCCTCCTCGACCGTGGTCG
Organism: Streptomyces sp. NPDC058955; assembly: GCF_042741435.1. Classification (NCBI taxonomy): domain Bacteria; kingdom Bacillati; phylum Actinomycetota; class Actinomycetes; order Kitasatosporales; family Streptomycetaceae; genus Streptomyces; species Streptomyces sp. NPDC058955. Next base: position 51,323 of record NZ_JBHYKM010000037.1, read on the forward strand.
GCGGTGAGGTGGAGGCGCTGGACGAGCTGCTGGCGCGGTGCGAGGCCGACGGCCTGTGGGCCCGCCGGGTCCCCGTGGACTACGCCTCCCACTGCCCGCACATGGCGGTGCTGGAGGAGGAGCTGACGCGGAAGCTCGCGTCGATCACGCCGCGCACGCCGCGGCTGGAGTTCCGTTCCACCGTCGAGGGCGTCGGGCCTGAGCCGTTCCTCGTGGACGGGGAGTACTGGTACCGGAACCTGCGGCGTCAGGTGGCGTTCGAGCCGGCCGTCCGTGCGCTGGCGGACTCGGGGTTCGGCACGTTCATCGAGGTCAGCCCGCATCCGGTGCTGACCGGGACGATCGAGCAGACGCTGGAGGCGGCGGGCGCCGAGCACGCGGTCGTGGTCGGGTCGCTGCGGCGGGACGAGGGCGGCTGGGCCCGGTTCGCGGCCTCCCTGGGCCTCGCCCATGTCCACGGGGTCGACGTGGACTGGCACGCCGTGTTCGAGGGCCGGCCGGCCCGGCACGTGGATCTGCCCACGTACGCCTTCCAGCGGCAGCGGTACTGGATCGAGCCGAGGACCGGCGGCGCGCACGCGATGGGGCATCCCTTCCTGCGGACGGCGACGGAACTCGCCGACGGCGACGGGCACGTGTTCACCGGCAGGCTGTCCCGGTCGGCGCGTCCGTGGCTGGCCGACCACCGGGTCCGGGGGGTCGTGCTCCTGCCCGGCACCGCGTTCCTGGACGTGGTCGCGCGGGCCGGGGACGAACTGGGCTGCGGCACGGTGGACGAGCTGACGCTGGAGGCACCGCTGCCGGTGCCGGAGGACGACGACGTCGAGATCCAGGTCGTCGTGGGCGCCGCCGACGCGTCGGGGCGCAGGCAGGCCAGGCTGTTCTCCCGGGTCGGCGACGGCGGTTGGACGCGCCACGCCACCGGCTTCGTGTCGGCCGGGGCGCCGGGCGGCGAGGCCGCGTTCGCGTCCGGGGCGTGGCCGCCGCCCGGCGCGTCGGAGCTCGATGTGGCCGACCTGTACGACGGGCTCCGGGAGCACGGTTACGAGTACGGGCCGGCGTTCCGGAACGTCCAGGCGGCCTGGCGGCTCGGCGACGCCCTGTTCGCCGAGGTCGCGCTTCCGGCGGAGCTGCGGGCCGAGACGGGCCGCGGTGCGGTGCACCCGGCGCTGCTCGACGCCGCGCTGCATCCGCTGGCGGCGATCGGGCTGCTCCGCGAGGACGAGGGCGGGATGCTGCTGCCGTTCTCCTGGACCGGCTACGCGGCGGCGACCGGTTCCTCCGCGGGGAAGGGCGCCGAGACGGTGCGGGTGCGTCTGACCACGGCCGGGAGCGACACCGTCGAGGTCGTCGTCACCGACGACGCGGACTCCTCGGTCGTGGCGTCGGGTGTCCTCGCGCTGCGGGCGACGGCCGTCGACCGGCTGGGCGCGGTCCGTGGCGTCCGCGACCTGTACGGCCTGGCGTGGGAGCCGCTGCCGCCGGCGGTGCCGGAGGACGTCCGCTGGGCCGTGCTCGGCGACGCGGCCCCCGCCGGCGGTCCGACCGCCGACACGTACCCGGAGCTCGCCGCGCTGCGGGAGGCGGTCGCGAACGGTGCTCCCGTACCCGAGTTCGTCCTCGCGCGTCCGGGCGACGGTCCGGACGGCGTCACCCCTGACGTGGCGGCGCACGCGGCCGCCGGGCGGGCGCTCGCCCTGGTCCAGGAGTGGCTCGGCCTCGCCGAGGAGCGCCTGGACGCGGCGCGCCTGGTCGTGGTCACACGGGGTGCGGTGGCGGTCGATCCCGCCCGTGACGTGCCCTCCCCCGAGGCCGCGACGGTGTGGGGGCTGGTGCGGACGGCGCAGACCGAGCACCCCGGACGGTTCGTCCTGCTCGACCTGGACGACGCCGACGCCTCCGCGCGGGCGGTCGCGGCGATCGCCCCGAGCGGCGAGCCCCAGCTGGCCGTACGCGCCGGGGAGGCGTTCGTGCCCCGGCTGGCTCCGGTGTCCCGGACGGAGCCCGGAGCGGAGGCCCCGGCGCTCGACGGCACCGTGCTGGTCACCGGCGGCACCGGTCGCCTCGGCGGTCTGGTCGCCCGGCATCTGGTGACCGCGCACGGGGCGCGGCGGCTGCTGCTGGTCAGCCGGCGCGGCGAGGCCGCCGACGGGGCCGCCGAACTCGCGGCCGGTCTGCGGGCGCTGGGCGCGGAGGTCGCGTTCGCCGCCGCCGACGCGGCCGACCGGGCGGCGCTGGCCGAGGTGATCGCCGCCGTACCGGACGACCGTCCGCTGCGTGCCGTCGTGCATCTGGCGGGTGTCCTCGACGACGGGACGGTCAGCGCGCTCACGCCGGAGCGGGTCGGCGCGGTGCTGCGCCCGAAGGCGGACGCGGCCTGGAACCTGCACGACCTCACCCGGGACCTGCCGCTCACCGCGTTCGTCCTGTTCTCGTCCGCGATCGCCACGGTCGGCGGGCCGGGGCAGGCCAACTACGCGGCGGCCAACGCGTTCCTGGACGCCCTGGCCGAGCAGCGGCGTGCGGCGGGGCTCCCCGCGGTCTCGCTCGCCTGGGGCCTGTGGGCCGAGGCGAGCGGCATGACGGGGCACCTCACGGAGTCCGACCGGGCGCGGCTGCGGCGCGGCGGCATCGCCGCGATGGACACCGACGAGGCCCTCGCGCTGTTCGACGTCGCGCTGGCCGCCGGCCGGCCGACCGTGATGCCCGCCAGGCTCGACCTGGCCGCGCTGCGGGCGGAGAACGACGAGGCCCCCGCCGTGTTCCGGCGGCTGCTGCCCCCTACGGGCGGGACCGGCACGCGGACCGCGGTCAGGGGCGCCGCCGCGCTGACCAGGCGGCTGGCCGGGCTGTCCCCGGCCGAGCGGGACGCGGCGCTGCTGGAACTCGTCCGTGCCGAGGTGGCCGGTGTGCTCGGCCTCGGCGATCCCGGCCTGCTCGCACCGGACCGGGCGCTGCGGGAGCAGGGGCTGGACTCGCTCACCACGGTCGAGCTGCGCAACAGGATCGGCGCGGCGACCGGACTCCGGCTGCCGACCACGGTCGTGTTCGAGCATCCGACGGCGGCCGCGCTGGCCGGGTTCCTCGGCGAGCGGATCACCGGCACGGGTGGCACGGAGCGGGTGGCCCCGGTCCGGGTGCGGGACGCCGACCCGGTGGTGATCGTGGGCATGGCCTGCCGCTACCCCGGCGGCGTCCGCACCCCCGAAGACCTCTGGCGACTCGTCGCCGACGGCACCGACGCCATCGGCGACTTCCCCACCGACCGCGGCTGGAACCTCGACACCCTCCACCACCCCGACCCCGACCACCCCGGCACCACCTACACCCGCCACGGCGGCTTCCTCCACGACGCAGCCGACTTCGACCCCGAATTCTTCGGCATCAGCCCCCGCGAAGCCCTCGCCACCGACCCCCAACAACGCCTCCTCCTCGAAACCGCCTGGGAAACCCTCGAAAACGCCGGCATCAACCCCCACACCCTCCGCGGCACCCGCACCGGCGTCTTCACCGGCGTCATGTACGACGACTACGGCAACCGCCTCATGCAAGCCAGCCCCGACGGCTTCGAGGGGTTCCTGCTCGCCGGAACCCAGACGAGCGTGGCGTCCGGACGGGTGTCGTACGTGCTCGACCTGGCCGGCCCCGCCCTGACCGTGGACACGGCGTGTTCGTCGTCTCTGGTGGCGCTGCACCTGGCCGTCCAGGCCCTGCGGAGCGGCGAGTGCGACCTCGCCCTGGCGGGCGGTGTGACCGTGATGGCCACTCCGGCGGCGTTCATCGAGTTCAGCCGGCAGCGCGGGCTCGCGCCCGACGGACGCTCCAAGTCCTTCTCCGCCGGCGCCGACGGAGCCGCCTGGAGCGAAGGCGTCGGCCTGCTGCTGGTGGAGCGGCTGTCCGACGCGCGGCGCAACGGCCATCAGGTGCTGGCCGTGGTGCGCGGCTCGGCGGTCAACCAGGACGGGGCCTCCAACGGGCTCACCGCGCCGAGCGCCCCGGCGCAGCGCCGCGTCATCCGCGAGGCGCTGGCCGGCGCGGGCCTCACGACGTCCGACGTGGACGCCGTCGAGGCGCACGGCACCGGCACGACCCTGGGCGACCCCATCGAGGCCGAGGCGATCCTCGCCACCTACGGACAGAACCGGCGGACACCGCTGTGGCTCGGCTCGGTCAAGTCCAACATCGGGCACGCCCAGGCCGCCGCGGGCGTCGCCGGCATCATCAAGATGGTCGAGGCCATGCGGCACGGGGTACTGCCGAAGACCCTCCACGTCGACGAGCCGACCCCGCACGTGGACTGGGACAGCGGAAACGTCCGGCTCCTCACCGAGAGCCGCGACTGGCCGGAGCTGGACCGCCCCCGCCGCGCCGGCGTCTCCTCGTTCGGCATCAGCGGCACCAACGCCCACGTCATCATCGAGCAGGCGCCCGACGCCGAACCGGTCGTCGAGGAGCAGCACGGCGGGCCTGTCGGCTGGCTGTTGTCCGCCAAGACCGCGTCCGCGCTGCGCGACCAGGCCGAGCGGCTGCTCCACCGCGTCGAGGCCGACCCGGAGGTGGACCCGGCGGCCGTCGCCCGCACCCTGGCGACACGTGCCGTCTTCTCCCACCGGGCGGGCATCGTCGGCACCGGAGTGGACGAGCTGCGCTCCGGGCTGGCCGCGCTGCGGGACGGCGTCCCGGCCGCGAACCTGGCGCAGGGCAGCGAGATCGCCGGAAAGACCGTCTTCGCCTTCCCCGGGCACGGCGCGCAGTGGCAGGGGATGGGCCTGGAGCTGATGGAGACCTCGCCGGTCTTCGCCGACCACCTCCGCGCCTGCGACGAGGCCCTGCGGCCGCACACCGGCTGGTCGTTGCTGTCGGTGCTGCGCGGTGAGCCGGACGCGCCCGAGCCGGACCGCGTCGACGTGGTCCAGCCCGCGCTGTTCGCGCTGACGGTCGCGCTGGCGCGGGTGTGGCAGGCGCACGGCGTCCAGCCGGACGCGGTCGTCGGCCACTCCCAGGGCGAGATCGCCGCCGCGCACATCGCGGGCGCGCTGACGCTGGAGGACGCGGCGAAGGTCATCGCGCTGCGCGGCCAGGTCGCCGCCACCATCGCGGGCCGGGGAGGCATGGCGGCCGTCCCGCTGCCCGTCGAGCGGGTCACCGCCGACCTGGCGTCCTACGGCGGCGCGCTGTCGGTCGCGGGCGTCAACTCGCCGCACTCCACCGTCGTGTCCGGCGACCTCGACGCCGTCGGCCGGCTGATCGCGGCGTACCAGGGCCAGGGGGTGGACGCCAGGGCCGTGCCGATCGGCTACGCCTCGCACTCGGCCCACATCGAACCGCTGCGCGACCGCATGCTCGAAGCGCTCGCCGGCATCGAGCCCCGAGAGCCGGTCGTCCCGGTCTACACGACGGCGCGCGAGACCGGCGACGGCGTCCGGTTCGACGCCGCGTACTGGTACGACAACCTGCGGAACCCGGTGCGGTTCCAGCGTGCGGTCACCCGACTGCTGGAGAGCGGGCACACCCGGTTCGTCGAGGCCAGTCCGCACCCGGTGCTCACCGCCTCGATCGAGCACACCGCCGAGGAGTCCGGCACACCGGCGGTGGCGGTCGGCACGCTGCGCCGTCGACGGGGCGACCAGAGCCAGCTGCTCACCTCGCTGGCCCGCGCCCACGCCCACGGCATCGACGTGGACTGGACGACCGTGCTCACCGAGGACCGGGCGGCCGGGCGGCTGGTCCCGCTGCCGACGTATCCGTTCCGGCACCGGCGCTACTGGCTGCACCCTGCCGCGGGTCCGGACCGGTCCGGGACGGCGACCGGGCACTCGCTGGTCGGCGCCGTGACCGAACTGCCCGACGACAGGGGCCACATCCTCACCGGCTCGGTCTCCACCACCACGCACCCGTGGCTGGCGGATCACGGCGTCCTCGGGACGACGCTGCTGCCGGGCGCCGCCTTCCTCGACCTGGCCCTCCGCGCGGCCGTCGAGGTCGGCGGGGACCGGGTCGACGGGCTCGTCCTGGAGAACCCCTTGGTCCTCCGGGACGACGTGCCCGTGCAGCTCCACGTCAGCGTGTCCCCGGCCGGGGACGGCGAACGGCGCGACGTCGTGATCCACTCGCGCCCCGCGGGCCGGTCCGAGCAGCCGTGGACCCGGCACGCGGCGGGCACGATCGCCGAGTCCGGGAGTGAGTCCGCCAGGTCTGCCGGGTCTGCCGGGTCCGCCAGGTCTGCCGGGTCTGCCGGGTCCGCTGCCGGGGGCTGGGACGGCGGGGCGGCGGCCTGGCCGCCGTCCGGGGCGACACCCGTCGATCTGAGCGACGCCTACGGCCGGCTGGCCGCCGACGGTTACGAGTACGGGCCGGTCTTCCAGGGGCTGCGGGCCGCGTGGCGGGTCGGCGACGAGGTGTTCGCCGAGATCGCCCTGCCGCAGGACGAGACCGCCGCGTTCGAGCGCTTCTGTGTGCATCCGGCACTGCTGGACGCCGCGCTGCACACCATCGTGCTCGGGCTGCTCGGCGAACGCGACGGGACGTGGCTGCCGTTCTCGTTCGGCGGGGTGTCGCTGCACGCGACGGGTGCGGGCGGCCTGCGGGTGCGGCTGCGTCCGGTCGGAGCGGACGAGCTCGCGCTGGACATCGCCGACGCCTCCGGCATGCCCGTCGCCACGGTCGAGTCGGTGGCACTGCGGCCGGTCGACCCGGAGCGGCTGCGGGGCGACGCCCAGGGGGCCGGGCCGCTGTTCGAGCTGAACTGGGCGGCCCGCGACCTGCCTGCGGCGGAGTCGCCGCCGGCCGCCGAGGTCGTCTTCGCCGAGTGCTCCGCGCCCGACGACAGCACGGGTGCCGAGGCGGTGCACGCCGTCGCCGAGCGGGCGCTGGCCCTGACGCGCCAGTGGCTCGCCGAAACCGAGGACCGAACGGCCGCGTCCCGCCTGGTCGTCGTGACCCGGGGCGCCGTCGTCACCGGACCGGACGACCGGCTCACGGACCCGGCCGGGGCCGCCGCGTGGGGTCTCGTCCGCTCGGCGCAGCTGGAACACCCGGGCCGCTTCGTCCTGCTGGACGTCGACGGCGACGACACCTCCGTCGAGGCGATGGGCGCGGCGGCGGCGAGCGGCGAGCCGCAGCTCGCCCTCCGCAACGGCCGATGCCGTGTGCCGCGGCTGGCCAGGGCAACGGCGGCCGTCGCAGCCGAGCCGGCTTCGGCAGCCGTCGGAGGCGTACAAGCTCCGGCAGCCGTCGGGGACCTGGAGTCCTCGGCTGCATCCGGCGGGGGCCCGTTCGCCCCGGACGGCAGTGTCCTCATCACCGGAGGCACCGGTACGGTCGGCGCGCGCGTCGCCCGTCACGTCGTGGCCCGGCACGGAGCGCGCCACGTGGTGCTGCTCGGCCGCCGGGGTCCGCAGGCGCCCGGGGCCGAGGAACTGCGGGCCGAGTTGACCGCGTTGGGCGCGGAGGTCGTCATCGCCGCCTGTGACGTCGCCGACCGCGACGACCTCGCCCGCGTCCTGGCCGCCCTGCCGGCGGACCGTCCGCTCTCGGCGGTCGTGCACGCCGCCGGTGTCCTGGACGACACGATGTTGACCGGTCTGACTCCGGACCGGCTGCACACGGTGCTGCGGCCCAAGGTGGACGCGGCCTGGCATCTGCACGACCTCACCCGCGACCTGCCGTTGTCGGCGTTCGTCGTCTTCTCCTCCGCCGTCGGCACGCTCGGGGCGGCGGGCCAGGCGAACTACGCGGCGGCCAACGCCGCTCTCGACGCGCTCGCGCACCATCGCCGGTCCCTGGGCCTGCCGGGCAGCTCGCTCGCCTGGGGGCTCTGGGCCGACGACAGCTCCATGACCGGCTCCCTCACCGAAGCGCAGCGCGAGCGTCTGCACCGCCAGGGGCTGCGGCCCATGACCGCCGAGCACGCCCTGGCCCTGTTCGACGCGGCGCTCGCCACCGGGACGCCGCACGTCGTCACCGCCGACCTGGACCAGCGCGCCCTCCAGAACCGCGCCGCCGAAGGGGATCTGCCCGAGGTGCTGAGCGGCCTGGTCCGCCCGCGCCCCCGGCGCGCGGACGCGGGCGGCGCGGGCGGCGCGGCGGGCGGAGGCAGCGGCGATCTGGCGGGACGGCTGGCCGGCCTGTCCGGCGCCGAGCAGAACGCGGTGCTCACCAGCCTCGTCCAGGGTCATGTCACCGCCGTGCTCGGCCGGTTCACCGCCCCGGAGGCCGTCGAGGACCAGAACTTCAAGGACATGGGCTTCGACTCGCTCACCGCCGTCGAGCTGCGCAACCGGCTGAACTCCGCGACCGGACTGCGCCTCCCGGCGACGCTGGTGTTCGACCACCCCACCATCGAGGCACTGGTGCGGTACCTCAAGGAGCAACTGGGCGCCGGCGAACCGTCGTCCTCGCCCGCCGCCGCGATTCCCGTCCCGGCGGCGGCCTCCGAGTCGATCGCGATCGTGGGGATGGCGTGCCGCTATCCCGGCGGCGCGGTCTCGCCGGACGCGCTGTGGCGGCTGGTGGCCGACGGCACGGACGCCATCGGGGAGTTCCCCGTCGACCGGGGCTGGGACCTGGACGCCCTGTACGACCCGGACCCCGACCACACCGGCACCAGCTACACCCGCTCCGGCGGCTTCCTGTACGACGCCGGGAACTTCGACGCCGAGTTCTTCGGGATCAGCCCGCGCGAGGCCCTGGCCACCGACCCGCAGCAGCGGCTGCTCCTGGAGACCGGCTGGACGGCCATGGAGAGCGCGGGCATCGACCCCAAGTCGCTGCACGGCAGCCGCACCGGCGTCTTCACCGGCGTCATGTACGACGACTACGCCTCCCGCCTCATGCACCTGGCGCCCGAAGGGTACGAGGGCCAGCTGAGCACCGGCAGCGCGGGAAGCGTCGCGTCGGGCCGCGTGTCCTACACCTTCGGGCTTGAGGGCCCGGCCATCTCGGTGGACACGGCGTGCTCGTCGTCGCTGGTCGCCCTGCACCTGGCGATCCAGGCCCTGCGCAACGGCGAGTGCGACCTCGCCCTGGCGGGCGGCGTCACCGTGATGGCCACCCCGGGCTCCTTCGTGGAGTTCAGCCGCCAGCGCGGGCTGGCCCCGGACGGCCGCTGCAAGCCGTTCGCCGGCGCGGCCGACGGGACCGCCTGGGGTGAGGGCGTGGGGCTGCTGCTCGTGGAGCGGCTGTCGGACGCCCGCCGCAACGGCCACCAGGTCCTCGCCGTCGTACGCGGCTCCGCCGTCAACCAGGACGGCGCGTCCAACGGGCTGTCGGCTCCGAACGGCCCGGCTCAGCAACGGGTGATCCGACAGGCACTGACGAGCGCCGGCCTGTCACCGGCCGACATCGACGTGGTCGAGGCACATGGCACCGGCACGACCCTGGGCGACCCGATCGAGGCGCAGGCCCTGATCGCCACGTACGGCCAGGACCGCTCCGACGACCAGCCGCTGTGGCTGGGCTCGGTGAAGTCCAACATCGGGCACACCCAGGCAGCCGCGGGCGTCGCCGGGATCATCAAGATGGTCCAGGCGATACGCCACGGGGTCCTGCCGAAGACCCTGCACGTCGACGAGCCGACTCCGCACGTGGACTGGGAGGGTGGGAATGTCCAGCTCCTGACCGAGAACCACGACTGGCCGGAGCTGGACCGCCCCCGCCGCGCGGCTGTCTCCTCGTTCGGCATCAGCGGCACCAACGCGCACGTCATCATCGAGCAGGCACCCGACGACATCGAGACGGCGCCTCAGGAGCAGCACAACGGCCCTGTCAGCTGGCTGCTCTCGGCCAAGTCCGAGACCGCCTTGCGCGACCAGGCGCGGCGCCTGCTCGACCATGTCGACTCCCACCCCGGCCTCGCCCCTGCGGCCGTCGCCCGCGCCCTGGCCGACCGGACGTCCTTCGCTCACCGTGCCGGCATCACCGCCACCACAGTGGACGAGCTCCGCTCCGGACTGGCCGCGCTGAGGGACGGCACACCGGCGGTGAACCTGGCGCAAGGCACCGAGCTCTCCGGGAAGACCGTGTTCGTGTTCCCCGGCCAGGGCTCCCAATGGACCGGCATGGGCCTCGAACTCATGGACACCTCCCCCGTCTTCGCCGAACACTTGCGGGCCTGCGACGAAGCACTGCGCCCCCACACCGGCTGGTCGTTGCTGGATGTCCTGCGCGGTGAGGCGGACGCGCCGGACCTCGACCGGGTCGATGTCGTCCAGCCGGCTCTGTTCGCGATCATGATCTCCCTCGCACGGCTGTGGCAGCACCACGGCGTCACCCCGGACGCCGTCATCGGCCACTCCCAGGGCGAGATCGCCGCCGCCCACATCGCCGGAGCACTCTCGCTCGACGACGCGGCGAAGATCGTGGCCCTGCGCAGCAAGGCCATCCGCGACATCAGCGGCACCGGAACCATGGCCGCCATCCCCCTGCCCGCCCACGACATCGACACCGCCGGCTCCGGCCAGGTATCCATCGCGGCGATCAACTCACCCAACTCCACGATCGTCTCCGGCGACACCGACACCCTCACCCGGCTTGTCGCCGACTACCAGAAGCGGGGAATCGACGCCAAGACCATCCCGGTCGACTACGCCTCCCACTCCCACCACGTCGAACACCTCCGCCAGCACCTGATCAGCGCACTCGACGACATTGCTCCCCGCACACCGACCATCGCCTTCCACTCCACCACTCACCCCGGCACCAACCCCCTTCTTGATGCCGCCTACTGGTACGACAACCTCCGCAACACCGTCCAACTCCACCCCACCGTCACCGCTCTTCTCGACACCGGACACACCCACTTCATCGAAGTCAGCCCCCACCCCGTCCTCACCACACCCCTGACCCAGACCATCGAAACGGCGAACACCCAGGCCACCACCACCGGCACCCTCCGCCGCAACCACGGCGGCGCAACTCAGTTCCTCACCGCCCTCACCACCGCACACACCCACGGCACCCCCCTCAACCCCGCCACCCTCCACCACCCCGGACCCCACACCCCCCTCCCCACCTACCCCTTCCAACACCAGCACTACTGGCTCAACCCCACCACCCCCGCCCCCACCGGCCACCATCACACCGGCCACCCGCTGGTCACCTCCGCCATCGAACTCCCGGGGAGTCAGGGCCTGGTGCTCACCGGGCGGGTGTCGACGTCCACGCATCCCTGGCTCGCCGATCACGCGGTCTTCGGGACGGTTCTGCTTCCCGGCGCCGCGCTGGTCGACATCGCGCTGCACGCGGGAGCGCGGGTCGGCTGTGCTCGGCTCGACGACCTGACTCTGGACAGTCCGCTGGTGCTGTCGGCGCAGGGCGGCGCGGAGTTGCGGGTGCAGGTCGACGCGCCCGACGAGGAGGGGCGGCGTGCGTTCACCGTCCACTTCCTGCCCGGCGGGGAGCAGGACGCCGAGTGGATCCGCGCGGCGGCCGGTCTGCTCATGCCGGCGACTTCGCTGGCATCCGCCTCCTCGTCGTCGGCCGAGGACGCCTGGCCGCCGCCCGCCGCCCAGCCGGTTCCGGTGGACGGGCTGTACGAGCGGCTCGCGGAGAGCGGCTACGACTACGGGCCCCTGTTCCAGGGGCTGCGGGCCGCCTGGCGCGACGGCGATGTCCTCCACGCCGAGGTCCGGCTGCCCGAGGACGCGGAGGCCGGCGGGTTCGCTCTTCATCCCGCGCTGCTCGACGCGGCCCTGCACGTGCGGCTCGCCGCCGGTTCGGACGCGCCCGACGACGGCCTTCAGCTGCCGTTCTCGTGGTCCGGGGTCACGGTGCACGGCACGGGTGCGCGCACCATGCGCGTCCGGATGTCCCTGGTGGACGGCTCGACGATCGGCCTGGTCGGTGTGGACGCGGAGAACCGCCCGGTCGTCACGGTCGAGGCCCTGGCCACGCGGCCGGTCGATCCGGCCCGTCTGACGGCCGGTCGTGAACGGTTGCTGGCCCTCCGCTGGACCGGTCTGCCTCCCGTCGAGACCGACCGGGCTCCCGTCACCACGGCCCTGCTCGGCGAGGACCTGTTCGCGACGGGGCTGGCCCCGGCCTACGGTGATCTCGCCGAACTGGCGCGGGCCTCGTCCGTGCCGGACGCCGTGGTGGCCTGCTTCGCGGCGGAGGAGGGCGCCGATCCCGTCGCGGAGATCCACCGGTTGACCGGGCGCGCGCTGGAGCTCGTACAGCGCTGGCTGGCCGAGGAGGCAACGGCCGACTCGCGTCTGGTGGTCGTCACCCGTGGTGCCGTGGCCGCCGCACCGCACGACGTGGTCACCGATCTGCCCGCTGCGGCCGTACGGGGTCTGATCCGGTCCGCGCAGTCCGAACACCCTGACCGGTTCGCGCTGCTCGACCTCGACGCGACCGACACCTCCGTACGTACCGACGCGGGGGACGCGGCCGCCGCCCGCGCGATCGAGGTGGCCGTGGCCGCGCTCGTCGGCGGCGACGAACCCCAGATCGCGGTCCGCGGCGGTGCGCCGCTGGCCGCCCGGCTCGAACGGACGGCGGCGGCGTCGGACGGCGGGCGCCGGCTCGACCCGGACGGCACCGTCCTGATCACGGGCGGCACCGGTACGCTCGCCGCGCACACGGCCCGGCACCTGGTCACCCGGCACGGCGTCCGGCATCTGCTCCTGCTCAGCCGTCGTGGGCTCCGGGCGCCCCGTGCCGAGGAGTTGCGCGCGGAGCTGTCCGCGCTGGGCGCCCGGGTCACCATCGCCGCCTGCGACACGGGCGACCGGGACGCGCTGGGCTCCGTACTGGCCGGCGTCCCGGCCGAGCACCCGCTCACGGCCGTCGTCCACGCCGCCGGTGTGCTGCGGGACGCGACCGTCGCCAACCTCACGGCGGACCAGCTGGGTGACGTACTGCGTCCGAAGGTGGACGCGGCCGCGCATCTGCACGAGCTGACCGCGGACGCCGACCTGGCCGCGTTCGTCCTGTTCTCCTCCGCGGCCGGAACGCTCGGCAGTCCGGGGCAGGCGAACTACGCCGCCGCCAACGCCTGGCTCGACGCGCTGGCCCACCACCGCCGCGCCCAGGGGCGTCCCGCGGTCAGTCTCGCCTGGGGACTGTGGACCGACGCCAGCGAGATGACCGGGGCGCTCGGCTCGGCCGACGTCGGCCGGCTGGACCGGACCGGGCTCGCCCCGGTGTCGGTGGCGGAGGGCCTGGCGCTGTTCGATGCCGCGCTCGGCACGGAGGGGGAGCCCCATCTGGTGCCGGCACCGCTGGACCGGGCGGCGCTGCGCCGTCAGGTCGCGGACGGCGGGGTGCCGGCGCTCTTCCGCGACCTGGCGCCCCGTCCGGCCCGGCGGGCCGCCGACGACGGCCGGGGCGACTGGGCCCGGCGGTTCGCCGGGGCGGGCGACGAGGAACGGGACGCACTGCTGCTCGACCTGGTGCGGACGCACATCGCGACCGCCCTCGGGCACGCGACGGGCGAGCGGATCGATCCGCACCGCGCGCTCAAGGAGCTCGGGTTCGACTCGCTGATCGCCGTGGACTTCCGCAACCGGCTGGGGGCGGCGACGGGGCTGCGGCTGCCCGCGACGCTGGCGTTCAACCACCCGAGCGCGGCCGCCGTCGCCGCCTATCTCAAGGAGCGGCTCGGTGCACAGGACGGCTCTCCCGACGGGAGCGCCATCCTCGCCGAGCTGGACCGGATCGAGAGCGCGCTGCGCACGGCGTCGGAGAGTTCCCGGCAGATCTTCACCGAACGGCTCCGGGAACTGCTCGACCAGCACTCCCCGCACTCCGCGGTCGACACCGCGTCGGACGAGCGGGCCAAGGACCTCGCGTCAGCCACCGATGACGAGATGTTCCACCTGATCGACAACGAACTCGGCATCGCCTGAGGCTGAGGTAGAGAGGTTTCGACTCGATGAACGTGGAAGACAAGCTTCGGTCCTATCTCAAGCGCGTGACGGCCGACCTGCAGCAGGCACGCGAGCGGCTGCGGGAGCTGGAGTCCCGGGACGCCGATCCGGTGGTGATCGTGGGCAAGGCCTGCCGCGACCCCCGCGGCGGACACACCCCCGAATAACACTGGCGCCG
>NZ_JBHYKM010000038.1:0-25649 GCF_042741435.1 Streptomyces sp. NPDC058955
CGTTTCTACTTTCTTTTGTGTCGGGGCGTGTGTTTATTGCGCCCTCCCCCTCCACTTCTCGTTGTCCCCGCGGCCCCCCGCCCCCCCGGGGTGCCCGCCCCCCCCCCCTTCTGTCGTCGGTACCGCTCCGGCTCAGACCCGCACCTGGACGGCGCCGGTGAAGCGGTCGTGGAGGCCGCGGCCGTCCCGGTCCCAGACCAGGGCGGGGATCGCCAGGCAGGTGAGGGCCGCGCGGAGCACGGCGCGGGGCAGCGAGAGCCGGCCGCCCGCGACCGAGACGACCCGCAGACGGAAGAGGAGCTTGCCCGGGGTGGCGCCGACGGTGCCGACGGTGAGGGCGTTCAGGGCGAAGAGGATGAGCAGGGCCCAGTTGCTGGTCGCCTGCCCGTAGCCGTCGGTGATGAGACCGTATGCGATCAGCAGGCACAGGCCCCAGTCCACGGCGAGCGCGCCGAGCCGCGCCCCGGGGCGGGCGATGGAGCCGGGCCCCTCCTCGGGGAGGCCCAGCTGCTGCCCCCGGTAACCGAAGTCCACGCCTGCTTGCTCCGCCGCGGCACGGGGGCCGGAGAGCCACGATCCGAGTGCTTGCCTGTTGTCCACCCGACCACCGTACTGCGCCCGTTTTCGATCACTTCGGTCCGGGTGCGGCTGAGGCGCGACACGGAGGGCCGCCACCCACCCCGGTTAACTTCGACGAAACAAATGGGTCATGCTTGAGAAATCCCGACTGCCTAGGGTCGGGTACGAGCGTGCGCCACCGCACTGGTGCATCACCGAGCTGCAACCCCGCCCCTCCCCGGGCCGGGAGTAGGAGGAGTTGGATGTCCAAGCACGGGTTCCAGAACGCCGAGGAAGTCGCGAAGTTCATCAAGGACGAGGACGTCAAGATGGTCGACGTCCGCTTCTGCGACCTTCCCGGCGTGATGCAGCACTTCTCGATCCCGGCGACGGCCTTCGACCCGTCCGAGGAGCTGGCCTTCGACGGCTCGTCGATCCGCGGCTTCCAGGCCATCCACGAGTCCGACATGGCGCTGCGCGCGGACCTCTCGACGGCCCGCCTGGACCCGTTCCGCCGCGACAAGACGCTCAACATCAACTTCTTCATCCACGACCCGATCACGGGCGAGCAGTACAGCCGTGACCCGCGGAACATCGCGAAGAAGGCGGAAGCGTACCTGGCCTCCACCGGCATCGCCGACACCGCGTACTTCGGCCCCGAGGCCGAGTTCTACGTCTTCGACTCGGTCCGCTTCGAGACCTCCGCGAACCAGGGCTTCTACCACATCGACTCCGAGGCCGGCGCCTGGAACACCGGTGCGGAGGAGAACAACCGCGGTTACAAGGTCCGCTACAAGGGCGGCTACTTCCCGGCCCCGCCGGTCGACCACTTCGCCGACCTGCGCGCCGAGATGTCCCTGGAGCTGGAGAAGGTCGGCCTCCAGGTCGAGCGCCAGCACCACGAGGTGGGCACCGCCGGCCAGGCCGAGATCAACTACAAGTTCAACACGCTGCTCGCCGCGGCCGACGACCTGATGCTGTTCAAGTACATCATCAAGAACGTCGCCTGGCGGAACGGCAAGTCCGCGACCTTCATGCCGAAGCCGATCTTCGGCGACAACGGCTCGGGCATGCACGTCCACCAGTCGCTGTGGTCCAACGGCGACCCGCTGTTCTACGACGAGGCCGGCTACGCGGGCCTGTCGGACACCGCCCGCTACTACATCGGCGGCATCCTCAAGCACGCCCCGTCGCTGCTCGCCTTCACCAACCCGACGGTGAACTCCTACCACCGCCTGGTCCCGGGCTTCGAGGCGCCGGTCAACCTGGTCTACTCGCAGCGCAACCGCTCCGCCGCCATGCGCATCCCGATCACGGGCTCGAACCCGAAGGCCAAGCGCGTCGAGTTCCGCGCGCCGGACCCGTCCTCGAACCCGTACCTCGCCTTCTCCGCCCTCCTCCTCGCGGGCCTCGACGGCGTCAAGAACAAGATCGAGCCCATGGAGCCGATCGACAAGGACCTGTACGAGCTCGCCCCCGAGGAGCACGCGAGCGTCCCGCAGGTCCCGACCAACCTGGAGGCCGTGCTCAAGGCCCTGGAGGAGGACAACGAGTACCTCCAGGCCGGCGGCGTCTTCACCTCCGACCTGATCGAGACCTGGATCGACTACAAGCGCACCAACGAGATCGCGCCGATCCAGCTCCGCCCGCACCCGCACGAGTTCGAGCTCTACTACGACCTCTAGACCGCAGGGCGCACCAGACGCACCGCTGAGGGGCGCCCCCCCCCGCCTCCCCGGGGACGGCGGCCCTCGCCGCATGTCGTCGTCCGTGTCAGTGGTTCTGGCGGATGAAGGTGCGGACCAGGCGGCAGGTGGTGTCCGAGGGCGGGTGGATGCCTATGCGGTGGGCCGTGGTGCGGATGGTGGCGTTGGTGGCCTTGGACGGGATGTAGACGCCGGCGTCGAGGAGGGCGATCGCGAGGCGCATCGCCTTGAGGCGGCGGTTGTGGGTGATGTACCACTCGCGCGGACGGCCGGCCGGGAGGGGCTTCTTCAGGAGCGGCGCGAAGGGTTCGATGGACGGCCTGCGGATCACGGCTGTTGCCACGGGCTACCTCCTGGCGAACGGTGGCGGGGGCCTCCCCTGGGCCCCTGCCTTCTGCCTCTATTTTAGGTGCTACCACTGACAATCGGGCCTGGTCGGACGGGGTTTGGCGGTAGCTTGGGGGGATGGAGATCTGGATCAATCCCGCCTGTTCCAAGTGCCGCGGCGCCCTCACCCTGCTCGACGCCGAGGGGGCGGATTACACCGTCCGGAAGTACCTGGAGGACGTGCCCTCCGTGGAGGAGATCCGGGCCGTGCTCGGTCGGCTGGGGCTGGAGCCGTGGGACATCACGCGGACCGGGGAGGCCGTCGCCAAGGAGCTCGGGGTGAAGGAGTGGGGGCGGGAGCCGGAGGACCGGGAGCGGTGGATCGAGGCGCTGTCGGCGCACCCGAAGCTCATCCAGCGGCCGATCATCACCGCCGACGACGGGACGGCCGTCGTCGGACGGTCGGAGGAGGCCGTGCGGGACGCGCTCGGGCGCGGTTAGCCGGCCGGCCGGAGGGCCCTGGTCATGAGGTGTTCGCCCGGGCGGTCGCCGGTGCGGCGGTAACCCAGCCTCTCGTAGAGGCCGATGGCCGGGGCGTTGTCCGTCAGGACCGCAAGGCGGAGGGCGGGGGCTCCGGAGCGCCGGGCCCACTCCTCCACGTCGGCGATCAGACGGGTCGCCAACCCCCGGCCCCGGGCCGCCGGCGCCACCCAGAGCGAGCGCAGTTCGGGGACGCCGTCCGAGGCGACGAGGCCGCCCGCCAGTCCGGCGGGACGGTCCCGGGGGAGGGCGACCAGGCCCAGGGCCGTCGGGTCGTCCAGGCGGGCCCGCCAGCGGGCCTCGCCGCCGGCGTGCCAGTGCGCCAGGTCCCTCCGGAACGCCTCGGGAGAGGTCGTCAGGGCCGCGATCCGGGCCTCGCGCCAGAGCGGCCAGTCGGCCGGGGTGAGGGTACGGAGGACGGGGGCGCCGGTGCCGTCAGAGGGCTGCCGCACGGGCCTCCGCCTCCGTGAGGAGTTCGGTGAGGCGGAGGGCGAAACGGGCGTCGCAGGGGTGCGGGGTGCCGGTGCGGGCCGCCGTCAGGAGGGCGTCGACGGCACGGCCGTACGCCTCCGCCGCGCCGTTCCATCCGGGCAGCTCCGCGCGGCCGGCCGCGCCGTGCAGGGTGATCGACGCGCCCGCCGCCGCCGGCGGGGCGCTCAGGGTCAGGGTCGCGGTGCTGCTCGCCCCCGAGGCGTGGCGGAGCACCAGGTGGTGGGTGTCCTCCGGGCCCCTGGCCGCGGTCAGGGACGTCACGTCGCCGAGGACCGGGAGGAGGACCGAGAGGACGTGCGGGCCGACGTCCCAGAGGCCGCCCTTCTCGCGGCGCCAGGGGGAGGCGGCGTACGGGCTCTCGGAGCCGGGGGCGTAGAGCGAGCCGAGCCAGCGGGCCTCGGCGACGTACCAGCCGCCCGCCTCCCGCTGCTCCTCGATCCAGCGGGCGGTCTCCGGGGCGAAGCGGAGGGTGCAGAAGACGACCGAGGCGACGCCCGCCTTCTCCGCCGCCTCCGCGACCTCGCGGGCCGCGGTGACCGAGGTCGCGAGCGGCTTGTCGAGGAGGAGGTGGCAGCCGGCCCGGGCCGCGCGGGCGGCGACGGTGGCCTGGACGTCCGGCGGGAGCGCCACCGCCACGGCGTCGCACTCGGCGAGGAGGACGTCCAGGTCCTCGTACGCGCGCGTGCCCGAGGCCGCGGCGAGTTCGGCGGCCGCCTCCGGGCGCCGGCCCCACACCCCGGCGAACTCGATCCCCTCGTGCGCGGCGAGCGCCGGGGCGTGGGTGCGGGCGGCCCAGGGGCCGGTGCCGACGAGTCCGATGCGGGGGCGCTGGGGTGCGGAGAGGGTCGCCATGGGCCCAGTCTGCACGGCGGGGGCCGTCCGCTCCCAACCGATATCGGCTTGGCTCCGCTCCCCGGTCCCGGTTAGCGTGCGTCCGTGCCGGCCGCGGGACTTCGGTACGACTTCCGGAACCTGCCTGAAGCAACGTATTCGCTGATCGTGCTCCCTCTCCCCGGCCGGCACGCCGACACGCGAGAAGGGGGACGCCGTGTCCGAGCTCGTCGCCGCCGAGGACGTGCTGCTGTTCGTCAACGCGGCCGTGACCTCGACCGGGCAGCGCGAGTTCCGGTCGTCCGCCGCCGAGCAGCGGCTGTCGCTGGCCTTCCTCCACGAGTACGTACGGGTCAACTACCGCCCGCTGTACGCCGCCTGCCTGGCGCTCGACATCAACGACCACAACGCCGCCCTCGTCGTCGAGCAGCTGCTGCGGACGCCCGGCGAGGCCGGGGACGGGGAGGGGCGGCTGGTCGCGGCCCGGCTGGCGCGGATGGCGCCGCAGCGGGTGTACCGGCTGTTCCGGCGGCTGCGGGAGGCCGGGGTGAACAACCGGCGCACGCGCGCGATCGTGCGGGAGTGGCTGGCCGCGCGGCCGGATCCGGTGCTCGACGCGGTGAAGTACCGCGCCGGGGTGAAGGCCGCCCTCAAGCACGCGCACGTGCCGGCCGCCGACGCCGAGACCGGCGACTTCCTCTTCGCGCCGGGGCGCCGGGTCCGGTACGCGCATCCGACGCTGGAGGCGTACCGGCGGGCGCACTACGAGGAGGGCGCGCTCTACGGGCTGCCGTTCAGCGTCGCGGAGGGGTTCGCGGCGAGGCACGGGGTGGACCGGAAGGTGTTCCTGGAGCGGATCGCGCCCCGGATGACGCGGCTGGAGCGGCTGCGGACCGACCGGGCCGCGGGGGCCGCCACGGATCTGGCGGCGATGCCGCTGACGCGGTTGGCGCTGTACGTGCTGGCGCTGCCGTGTGCGGAGCGGGCGGAGCGGCGGGAGGAGCTGACCGGGGCGCTGCGGGCGGCGGCGCGGCGGGCGGCGGGGCCGTGTGCGGGCGGCTGGGGGCGGGTCGCGGCGGTGCTCGACGACAGCTTCTCCTCGTCGGGTTCGTCGGTGAAGCGGCGGCGGCCGCTGGCCGTGGCGCTCGGCTGCCACTTCCTCCTGGAGGCGCTGGCGGCACCGGGGGCGTACACCGGTCTGTGGACGTCGGGGGGTACGGATCCGCTGCTGGTCCGGCCGTACGGGCCCACCCCGCTCGGCCTGCGGATCCTGGACGCGCTCGACGTCGGGCCGGACCGGCTCGTGATCGTCTCGGACGGCTGGGACAACGCGCCGCCGGGTCTGGCGGGCGAGGTGCTGCGGGTCTGGCGGTCGCGGCTCGATCCGGGGCGGCGGACGGCGGCGGTCCATGTGAACCCCGTATACGACGCGGGGGTCTTCGACGTGCGCCGGCTGGGGCCCTCGGTGCCCGCGGTCGGCATCCGGGACGCGGAGGACCTGCCGGCGCTGGTGGAGATCGCCGGGTTCGCCGAGGGGCGGACCGGGCTGACCGAGCTGCGCGCCTATCTGGACCGGCGGGTGGCGGACTTCCTCGCGGAGCACGGGAAGGGACGGACGGCGTGACGCGGATCGATCTGGCCGGGCTCGACACCCGGCCCGCGCAGGTGTGGGGCGGGGTGCGGCTCGTGCCGCTGGTGCGCGCCGAGCCGGTGGCCGGGCTGCGGCTGGGCCGGGAGGTGTACGCGGCGGCGGACGTGGCCGTGGACGTCGGCGACGGCACGGCCTACACGTCGTACATCCCGCACGGCTTCGTCGCGGACTGGTCGGGGGCGGGGCACGAGGAGGCGGCGTACGGGACGCGGCTCGGGGCCGGGGCGCCGGCCGCGGTGCCCGTGCGTGCCCCGCACCGCCGGCTCGCCCGGCGGGTCCCCGGCGAGCGGCGGCTGCGGTTCCTGCCGCTCCACCTCGCCCTGGAGGGGTATCTGGCGCTGCACTTCGGCGGGCCGTCGGTGCTGTGGGAGGAGTGGTCGCGGGCCGCGCTGCGGCAGGGGCTGTCGCCGCGCGCGGAGGCGGCGTACGACGGGTGGGAGGTGCCGGGGCTCGCGGAGGCGCTGCGGGTCTTCGAGCTGCACCCGGGGCAGTGCGGGGTGCTGGTGTACACGGCGGACGCCCTGGCCGCGGCCTTCGTCGTCCCGCATCCGGAGGACTACCGGCTGCTGCATCCGACGCTGGTGGAGGACCTGTACGGCGAGCTGGTGCACCAGTACGCCTACTACGGGGGCCCGGTGCCCGAGTTCACCGCCCGGATCCGGGACGGCGCGGGCGGCATCCGGGACCTCGCGGACCTGCGGGCGGCGGCCCGGGAGCAGGAGCGGCGCTGGGCGGTCGCGCACGACGGGCTGATGGCGGGGGACCTCCTGGAGACCCCGTACGCCTTCGAGCGGGTGTACCGGATGGGGTCGTTCGCGCTGTACCGGTTCCTGCCGCCGTTCGCGCGGGACGGGCGGGGGCAGCACATCGGCGAGCTGATCACCGACCACAAGGGGCGGACGGCCTATCTGAAGACCTTCCGGCTCTCGGACGCGCAGGTCAGACGGGGTTATCTGGTCCGCAGGCTGGCGTCCTGCGACTGGCACCCGGGGCGGACCGCGGAGGCGCTGGGGATCACCCGGGACGAGCTGGTCCGGCGGATCCGGGCGGCCGGGTTCGGCGCGCTGCTCGACGCGCACGGGCTCGCACAGGCGGCCCGGAATGCGCAGGAAGGCTGAGTAACACGGGGTTCACAAACGGGCAACCGAAGGGAAATCCCGTGTTGCGAAGCTGCGGTCACACGAAAGGCGCTCCAGACGGCGGGCCGGGTCCCCGGCCGGGCGTTCGGCGCCGCCACCGCAGCTTCTCGCAGCGCCGCGAGCCGCCGCGGATCCCCGCAGCAGCACGCCACGCCCTAAGGATGACCCCGTGACCTTCAAGGCTGAGTACATCTGGATCGACGGCACCGAGCCGACCGCGAAGCTTCGCTCGAAGACGAAGATCATCGCGGGCGAGGGGCTGCCGCTGGCGGAGCTGCCGATCTGGGGCTTCGACGGTTCCAGCACCAACCAGGCCAAGGGCCACGCCTCGGACCGCGTGCTCAAGCCGGTCTTCTCCTGCCCGGACCCGATCCGCGGCGGCAACGACGTCCTGGTGCTGTGCGAGGTCCTCAACACGGACATGACGCCGCACGAGTCCAACACCCGTGCCGCGCTGGCCGAGGTCGCCGCGAAGTACGCCTCCCAGGAGCCGATCTTCGGCATCGAGCAGGAGTACACCTTCTTCGAGGGCACCCGTCCGCTGGGCTTCCCGGTCAACGGCTTCCCGGCCCCGCAGGGCGGCTACTACTGCGGCGTCGGCGTGGACGAGATCCACGGCCGTCCGATCGTCGAGGCGCACCTGGAGAACTGCCTCAAGGCGGGCCTCGGCATCTCCGGCATCAACGCCGAGGTCATGCCCGGCCAGTGGGAGTTCCAGGTCGGCCCGCTGGCGCCGCTGGAGGTCTCGGACCAGCTGTGGGTCGCCCGCTGGCTGCTCTACCGCACGGCCGAGGACTTCAACGTCTCCGCGACGCTCGACCCGAAGCCGGTGAAGGGCGACTGGAACGGCGCGGGCGCGCACACCAACTTCTCGACCAAGGCGATGCGCGAGGGCTACGACGCGATCATCACCGCCTGCGAGTCGCTGGGCGAGGGCTCGAAGCCGCTCGACCACGTCAAGAACTACGGCGCCGGCATCGACGACCGCCTGACCGGTCTGCACGAGACCGCCCCGTGGGACAAGTACTCCTACGGCGTCTCCGACCGCGGCGCCTCGGTCCGCATCCCGTGGCAGGTCGAGCAGGACCAGAAGGGCTACATCGAGGACCGTCGTCCGAACGCGAACGTCGACCCGTACGTGGTGACCCGCCTCCTGGTGGACACCTGCTGCGAGGCCCTCGCCAAGGCCGGCCAGGTCTGATCCGCCGCCAGTTCCCCGAAAGCGCCCGCCGGTTCTCCCGGCGGGCGCTTCCGCGTGGCCGGACACCTCTCCGCTCGGCGGACACCCCATCCACTCCGTGGACGCCGCTCTCCACTCCGCGGACACCTCTTCGCTCCACGCTTCCCTGCTGGTTTAATAGGGATATGGATGGCATCCAGAACGAGAGCGCGCGGGGTCGACACGACCTCGAGCCGTTCTGGCCTTCCCGGCAGCACCACGACTTCGACCGGTGCTGTCGGCGCGTGAGGAACGCGTCGGCCCTCTAAAGCCCCGACCGGAGACGTGTCCGGTTCCGGCCTTCGGCCGACGCGCAGTGACGTACGACGCCTGTCCGTCCGTTTCTTCGCGCGAGAGAGCCGAGACTCCCATGGCCCACACCCAGACCGCCGCCGCCCCGCTTGCCGCCCCCCGTCCCCGTCTGCGCGCCGTCGCACCCGACGAGGCCGCCGGAATGGCCCGGGTCGCGGACTTCCTGCCGCCGGGCGCCACGCTGCTGCCGGCGCCGCCGCACACCCTGCCCGTCCTGCCGGGCCGGCCGCCGATGGTCGGTTACCTGGTGCTGATGCCGGCCGACCGGCAGCCGGAGCCCGAACCCGGGGGCGTCCCCGACGGGCCCGTCTCCATCGACGGCGAGCGGCGGATCGCCACCGTCGACGGGCGGGCGCTCGACCTGACCTATCTGGAGTTCGAGCTGCTCGCCCATCTCGTCGCCCACCCGCACCGGGTGCACACCCGCGACCAGCTGGTGCAGACGGTGTGGGGGTACGGGCACGTGGGCGACGGGCGCACCGTCGACGTCCACGTGGCGCGGCTGCGGCGGAAGCTGGGCGCCGAGCACCGCCACACGATCCAGACCGTGCGGCGGGTCGGCTACAAGTACCTGCCCTAGCGGGCCGCGGTGTCCGCCTCCTTCCTCGTCCTCACCCTGGCCACCAGGGCGAGGACGAGTTCCGCGGCGAGCAGCACCAGCAGGCTGACGCCGAGCAGCGGGACGAACCAGCCGACGAGGGCGGTCGCCGCCGCGAGCGGCAGCAGCAGCGTCACCGGCACCTTCCGCCAGGCGCCCCGGCCCACCGGCCGGCGCGGGCGGCGCAGCCACCACATGCGGTAGCCCCAGAGGATCATCAGGGCCAGCGCGAGGGCGAGGACGGCGAGCGCCAGCTGGTTGAACAGGCCCAGGAAGACGCCGGTGTGGGCGTCGATGCCGATCCGGGTCAGCTGCGCGAGGACCGGGTAGTCCGCGAAGCGGAGCCGGTCGAGGACGGTGCCGTCGGCCGGGTCGAGGGCGACCGAGTCCAGCTCGACCGGGAACTGCTTGTCGGTCTCCTTCACGACGTAGCCGCTGCCCTCGGCGGGCAGCGTGACGGCTATCGAGGCGCTGTCGAGACCGGCGGCGCGGGCGGCCGCCACCGCCCGGTCGACGCCGATGTCGGCGGTCGCGGGGGCGGTGCCGGCTCCCGGCTGGTGGCCGGGGCCGTGGCCGGCGTGCTCGGAGCCCGCGCCGGGGGCGGCGCCCGCGGAGAGGGTCGGGGTCGCGCCGCCCAGGCTGTCCTGGAGGGTGCCGATGTTCTCGCCGGCGTACCGCGACCAGGTCAGTCCGGTCGCGGAGAGCAGCAGCAGGCCGAGCGCCGCCCAGAGGCCGACCGAGCCGTGCCAGGAGAGGGTGCGGCGGCGGGACTTCGGGCCGCCCTCGGGCAGCAGGAGCGCCCGTCGCCTGGTGCGGCGCCGGGCGAACCAGAGGACCAGACCGCCGAGCACGAGCACCCACAGCCAGCTGGCGGCCAGTTCGCTGTAGATCCGGCCGGGTTCGCCGAGGTGCAGGTCGCGGTGGAGGCCGTCGATCCAGGTGCGCAGCGGCAGGGCGCCGCTGCTGCCGTAGCTGGGCAGCTGTCCGCGCACCTCACCGGTGTACGGGTCGACGAAGACGGCGAGCTTGGTGTCCTCGGGCACGTCGGGGTCGGTCATCAGGACGCGGGTGGTCGCGCCCGGTTCGGCGGCGGGCCAGACGGCGGTGACGGTGCCGTCCGGGTTCGCCTCACGGGCGATGCCGACCTGGCGGTCCAGCGGGAGGACGGCGTCCCCGACCGGGACCTCCAGCTCGTGCGCGTACACCACCTCCTCGGCCTGGAAGGAGAGCGCGTACAGCAGTCCGCTGAGCGCGGCGACGAGGAGGAAGGGGGCGGTGAGGAGGCCGGCGGTGAAGTGCAGGCGGAGGAGGAGCGGGCGCAGCGCGCTCCAGGCGCCGGGGCGGCGCGGGGCGGCGGGCGCGGGTGGCGCCTCGGCCGTGTCGGGGCGTGCGGGATCGTCGATGGTCATGACTGTCCTCGGAGTCTCGTGAGGGGTCTGCCGTCGGGCAGGGGGAAGCGGCCCCCGGCGGCGTCAGACGAGCGGACCGAGGACCGTGGCGCGGGGGACGGGCGGCCGGGGCGGGCCGCGCCGGGAGAGGACGTGCGCGAGGACGACGACGTGCGGGCGCCGGGCGTTCCGGCGGGGCCGCCGGACCGGGCGGCGCGGGTCGGCGGGGACGGCGGCGGGGCCGAGCGGCACGGCGAGGAGGTGCCGGAGCGGGGTGAGCGCGGCCTCCGCGAGCGCGAAGAAGGCGGCCTCGCCGCGGGCCAGCCACAGTCCGCAGACCAGGGCGGCGAGGAGGTGGACGGCGAGCATGCCGGGGCCGCCCTCGGTGAGGGGGGCGAGGCTGTCGGGGGTGGGGGCGGCGGGTGCCTGGTGGGCCGCGTGCGCCGCGTGTCCCGTGTGCGGCGTGGGGGCGGCCGGGGTGTGCGCGCCGGTCAGGGAGAAGGCGACGTGCAGGACGCCCTGGGCGGCGAGGGTGGCGCCCGCGCAGGCGACGGGGCCGCGGCGGCGGCCGGCCGCGCACCAGGCGACGGCGGCCGTGGCGGCCAGGGCGGTGAGGAGCGTGGAGGGGTCGAGCGGGTGCGCAGACATGGACGAATGCCCCACCGCTGCCAGTACGACGCAGACGACCGCGAACAGGGCGGCTCTCAAGGCGCGCAGCGGCGACCGGGGATGCGTCATCGGGGACATGGTGTCACCCGCCCGCGGGACCCCACGGACCGCCTGCCGATGGTACGGACCGGACTAATTTCCGGTGCTCCGGCGGGGGCGGACGGGCTGGTGGTGCCGAGTCGGGCCGGGGCGCTTACGGTCGGAGGAGAGCCGCGCGACGGGAGGAGCCCGACCCCATGGCCGCGATACCCGCCACCTCCGTCGCCAATCTGCGGGACCTCGGCGGTCTCCCGCTGGGCGACGGGCGTTCCGTACGGTCCGGGCTCGTGCTGCGGTCGGCGCAGCTCGACCGGCTGGAGCCGGAGGAGGCGGCCGTGACCGGGCTCAAGATCCGTACCGTCGTGGACCTGCGGACCGCCGCCGAGCGGGCCGACCGGCCGGACCGGCTGCCGGACGGGGCGCGGGCGGTCGTCGCGGACGTGCTCGCGGACCAGCTCGCGGCGAGCGGGCTGCCGCCGGCCGCCCGGCTCAAGACCCTGCTCGGCGATCCGGCGCTCGCGGAGCGGCACCTCGGCGGCGGCCGGATCGGCGCGGCGATGCGGAACACCTACCGCGCCTTCGTGACCAGCGACTCGGCCCGCGCCTCCTACCGCACCCTCCTCACCGAACTGGCCACGCCGGGCGCGGGCCCGCTGCTCTTCCACTGCACGGCGGGCAAGGACCGCACCGGCTGGGCGGCGACGGTGGTGCTCGGCCTGCTCGGCGCGGACGAGGCGACCGTCCGGGAGGAGTACCTGGCGGTCAACCCGGCGGTGCGGCAGGCGTTCGCCCCCATGATCGAGGGCTTCGTCACCCAGGGCGGGGACCCCGAGCTGGTCCTCGCGATGATCGGCGTACGGCCGGAGTACCTGGACGCGGCGCTGGAGGAAGTGGCGGCCCGCCACGGCTCCCTGGACGCCTACGTACGCGACGGCCTGGGCGTCCCGGACGACCTCACGGCCCTGATCCGCGAACGGCTGACGGTGTACGCGGCCTGAGGGCCCGTCCGGGCCCGGAGGCGGTCGGGGGCGATGTCGGGGGCGGTGCCGGGGTGACCATCGGAAGAATCGCTCGTTCTGCTGAACGTGAGCACCCAGGATCTCGTTCCGTCGCCCGTGGGGCCCGTCGACGTCGAGCAGGCCGAGGCCGCCCTCGTCGAGCGCTATCCGCGTCTCGTACGCATCGCCTATCTGGTCCTGCCGCCGACGCTGGGGCGCAACCGGCGGGTGCTGACCGCGCACGCGCTCGTTCAGCGGGCGCTGCCCCGGCGGCGGGTGCCGGGGCCTGCCGTGCCCGAGGCGCGGCGGCCGGAGGACGCGGTGGATCCCGGGTACGCGTACGTGCGCGGCGAGGTGCTGCGGCAGGCGCTGGTGGCCGGGCTGCCGTTGCGGCGGCTGGCCGTGCCGCGCCGGGCCCAGCTGCCGCCGCTGCTGCCGCAGGTGTGGGGCCTGCGGCTGTTCCCCCGGGCGGGCGGGGCCGACGAGCTGGCCCTGGACCAGCTGCTCGCCCGGCTCTCCGCGCCCGCCCGCGCCGCGTACGTGCTGCGCGGTCTGGAGCGCCAGGGGGACGCCGAGGTCCTCCGGGTCCTCGCCTCGGTGGGGGCCGAGGACCCGGAGTCGGCCCTCGCCGAACTGGCCGCCCTGGAGGACGAGGCGCAGGAGGCGGTGGAGGACGGGCCCGGGAACGGCTCCCGGGGCGGCCCCCCGCTCCCGGCGGCGCCGCGCGGCGGCGATCGGCCCGAGCGGGTGGCCGAGCAGGCCGGGCCCGGCCGTGGCCGGGGCGCCGGAGCGGCCGGCGGCACCCGCGAGGGCGGGGGCGGAGCCGGGGCCGGGACCGGCTCCGCCGGGCCTCGGCTCAGTGGGGCCTCGCTGCTGGAGTCGGCGGAGTTCGACCCCTGCACCCTGCAGGCGCGGCCCGGGGACCTGTTGCGGCGGCGGCAGCACGGGCGGGCCGCGCTCGTGGGCGTGGTCGCGCTGCTGGTGTGCGGGGCGCTGCTCGGGCTGCCCGGGGACGGATGGGGCAGAAACGGTGCTGCTGCGCCCAGTTACGCCCGCAACCCCGCCGCCGAGGCCGCGCTCGACCCGGCGAAGGTGAGGCGGGTCCCGCCGGCCGTCTGGCCCGGGGCCGTACGCCGGGACTTCTCGGTGTGGCCCGCGCGCGGCGAACTCGCCGGGGACGTGAAGCTGTTGCGGCGGGCGCTCGCCGTGTGGGCGCGGCCCGGCGGGGCGGTGGAGTCGTCGGCGACGCCGGGGACTCCGGTCGGGCCGCCGATGGGGCCGCCGCAACTGCTCTTCGCGGGGCGGGTGGACGCGGCCCGGGTGGTGCTGTTCCACGACGGGCTGCGGATCGTGCGGTACGCCGAGCCGGTGGAGGGCGGCGCGGGCGCCGGGCTCGACTTCGCGCGCGCCGACGCCGCCGAGGGCCCCGGCGCGACCGCCGTCGTGGTGACGCGGGCGGCCGGGAACGTGCGCTATCTGACCGCCCCGTGGGTGACCGGCGCGTCCGTACGGGACCTGCTGATGCCCGGCAAGGAGCCGTGGCGGCTCGGCCGGGACGAGCGCGGGGTGACCGACGCCGTGCCCAGCCCCGCGCTCGCGAAGGAGTGCGCGCGGTGGAACACCCTGGAGCTGACGGACGACGCGGGCGGCCGGCTCCTCGGCGACCTCGGCGAGCTGCTGCCCGCCCGGCTGCTGTGGGGCGCGCCCGGCGCGCCCGTGGAGGCGACCGGCCGCGAGGCGCGGGCGGCCTGGGCGCGGACGGCGTGCCAGCTGACGACGGTCGTCGGGCAGGGCGTGCGGTCGGTGCAGGCGTGGCGGTTCGCCCGGCAGACGCTGCCGGAGGGCGCGGGGCGGGCGACCTGGGTGTGCACCCGGGCGGAGACCTGGCGGGGCACCGGCAGCCGGGTCCTCGCTCAGTTCCTGCCGCCGGACCGCAAGGCGCCGGCCGCGCTCGCCTCCCGGGCGCAGGACGCCCCGGCGTGCGGGGCGCGGGAGCCGAGGGTGCTGGCCGGGGCGCTGTGGCAGGCGCCGGGCGGCGGCTGGTACGTGCTGGCGGCGGGCGGCCCGGACGTGGCCTCGGTCGAGGTGAAGGGCGGGGTGACGGCGCGCGCCGAGGGCCCGACGCTGGCGGCGAAGGCGGAGGCGGGCGCCCGCGCGGACCTGTCCGCCACCCTGGACGACGGCCGCCGGATGCCCGCGCTGCGATGAGGGGCGTCCGGCTGCCGCGCCTGGGCGAAAAAGGCCGTGCACGGCACTGTCGCCCGTGCTTACTCCTCAGTACATTGACGGCATGTCTAATACGCAGCCTGCACCGGTGGCGTCCGAACACGTCGAGCTCAAGGCCCGCAAAGTCGCCTTCGACTGGCAGGAGACCCCGCTCCACTGGGTTCCCGGCGACCCCTTCACCACGCACACGATCAACGTGCTGCACCTGCTGCTCCCGGCCGGCGAGCGGTGGTTCGTGCACGTCTACCAGCAGGCGCTGCCGTACATCACCGACGACCGGCTGCGCGAGGACGTCATCGGCTTCATCGGCCAGGAGGCCGTGCACTCGCAGGCGCACGACGACGTGCTGCCGCACCTGCGGAAGCAGGGGCTCGACCCGACGCCGTACACCGCGCAGGTCGACTGGTTCTTCGAGAAGCTGCTCGGCGACCGGACGCTGCCGCCGGGCCGGGCCCGCCGCTGGTGGCTGATGGAGCGGGTCGCGCTGATCGCCGCGATCGAGCACTACACCGCCTTCCTCGGCGACTGGGTGCTCAACGCCGACGAGCTGGACCGGCGCGGCGCCGACCCGATGATGATGGACCTGCTGCGCTGGCACGGCGCCGAGGAGGTCGAGCACCGGGCCGTGGCCTTCGAGCTCTTCATGCACCTCGACGGCGGCTACCGACGGCGCGCCCGCACCTGGGCGCTCGCCTTCTCCGCGCTGGTCTTCCTCTGGCAGCGCGGGGTCCGCTTCTTCCTGGAGAACGACCCGAGCCTGCTCGACCCCAAGGCGTCCTGGGCGGACTTCTACCGCAAGGGCCGCGAGGGCGTGCTGCCGTCCACCCCGGCGATGCTGCGCTCGATACCCCGCTATCTGAGCCGCGCCTACCACCCCTCCCAGGAGGGCGACACCGCGCAGGCCGTGGCCTACCTCGCCTCCTCCCCCGGCGCCAACGGAGGCCGCTGATGCCCCGGTTCACCACCGTCGCGCTGGCCGCCGGCGCCGCACTCCTCGTCCGCCGGGCGGTCCGCTCGCGCATGACGAGCCGGCCGCTGTGGCCGATGCCCTCCCTGGAGACGCCGGTCTCCGGATACGGGCGCGGGGCGACCGTCCCGCGCCGGGTGCTCGTCACCGGCCGGGCCGTCCCCGCCGAGGGCGTCGTCGAACTGCGCCTGGAGGGCGAGCGGTTGCCGTCCTGGGAGCCCGGCGCCCACCTCGACCTCGTCCTGCCCTCGGGGCAGGTCCGGCAGTACTCGCTCTGCGGCGACCCGGCGCGGCCGGACGTCTACCGGATCGCGACCCGGCTCATCGAGGAGGGGCAGGGCGGCCGGGGCGGCTCCCGCGAGGTGCACGAACAGCTCCACGAGGGCGCCGAGATCGAGATCCGGGGCCCCCGCAACCGCTTCCCGCTGGTCGCCTCCCCCGCGTACGTCTTCGTCGCCGGCGGCATCGGGATCACCCCGGTCCTGCCGATGGTGCGGGCCGCCGAGGCGGCGGGCGCGGACTGGCGGCTGGTCTACTGCGGCCGGACCCGCGCCTCCATGCCGTACCTGGCGGAGCTGGTGCGGCTCGGCGGGGACCGCGTGACCGTCGTGGCGGAGGACGAGGACGGGTATCCGGACCTGTCCTTCCTGGCGCAGGTGCCGGCCGAGGCGCAGGTCTACTGCTGCGGCCCCGACGGGCTGATGGACGCCGTCTCCGCCGCGATGCCGGAGGGCCGGGTCCCGCGCCTGGAGCGCTTCTCGGCGGTCGCGCCCGCCGACGGCACCCCGTTCGAGGTCGAACTCCGGCGCTCCGGGCGGACGGTGGCCGTCGCCGCCGACCAGTCGGTGCTCGCGGCGGTACGGGAGGAGGTGCCGGGCCTCATGTACTCCTGCACGCAGGGCTTCTGCGGCACCTGCCGGCAGACCGTCCTGGACGGCGAGGTCGACCACCGGGACGAACTCCTCACCGACGCGGAGCGGGCGGACTCGATGCTGATCTGCGTCTCGCGCTGCGCCGGGAAGAAGCTCGTCCTCGACCTCTGAACCGTCAGGGCAGGATCAGCCAGTCGAAGGCGAGGGCGGCCGCGAGGCCGCCCACCAGGAGCCAGGTGCCGAGGCGGGTGCGGCCGTTGCGGGAGAGCTCGATGACGATGCCGCAGAGGATCATCGCGAGCCCGTAGACGCCCACGACCAGCACGGAGGTCCGGCTGGCGAGGCGGATCACCAGCACCACGCCCATCACCACGAGCAGGACCGAGGCGGCCGCCACGCGCAGCCGCCTCGCCTGCTTGGGCGTCATGCCGTCGACGGGGTCCGCGGCCTCCTCGCCCTCGTCGACGTCGTGCTCGTCGTCGTCCTCGGCCTCGTCCTCCACCGTCTCGTCGAGTTCGTCGGGCTCGTCGGTCACGGGGCTCTCGGCGGCCGGGGTGGACTGGTCGGAAGCGCTCATGAACGAGGAGCGTAACGGACCCCGATAGGCTGTTCGTATGACGACCGGTGTGCGGCGCAGGATGGGCGTCGAGGAGCGCAAGCAGCAGCTGATCGGGGTGGCCCTCGAACTCTTCAGCAGCCGCTCGCCCGACGAGGTGTCCATCGACGAGATCGCCGCCGCCGCGGGCATCTCCCGGCCGCTGGTCTACCACTACTTCCCCGGCAAGCAGAGCCTGTACGAGGCGGCGCTGCGGCGCGCGGCCGACGAGCTCGCGGCCCGCTTCCTGGAGCCGCCGCAGGGCCCGCTGGGCGCGCGGCTGCTGCGGGTGATGGGCCGGTTCTTCGACTTCGTCGACGACCACGGGCCGGGTTTCGCGGCGCTGATGCGGGGCGGTCCCGCGGTGGGTTCCTCGACGACCAACGCGATGATCGACGAGGTGCGGCAGGCCGCGTACGAGCAGATCGTCGCCCACCTCGGGGTGGCGGAGCCGTCGCCGCGGCTCGAACTGGTCGTGCGGTCCTGGGTGTCGCTCGCGGAGTCGACGGCGCTGCTGTGGCTGGACGGGCGGCGGGTGCCGCGCGCGGAGCTGGAGCAGAAGCTGGTGCACGACTTCGCGGCGCTGACGGCGGTGAGCGCGGTCTACGACGAGCAGGCGGCGAAGGTGCTGACGGCGATCCTGGCGGAGGAGCCGGCGGACGGGCCGTTCGCGGAGCTGGTGGGCCGGCTCCTCGAGCTGGCCCCGGCCCCGGCCGTGCCGGCTCAGCCCGCGCGGTAGGACGAGTCGAGGTCGCGGATCTCGACCGAGAGGCGCACCCGGTCGGTCGTCTTGAGGTGACGGGACAGCAGCGGCAGCGCGGCCTTCGACAGCCGGCTCTTGGTCTCGTCGTACTGCCCCCAGGGCAGGGCGATGTGGGCGTGCACCACGGCCCGCTCGACGGCGCCGTCGCCGACGACGGTCTCCTCGACCTCCCGGAAGCGGGTCGCGCAGGCGGCGAGCGGGGCGCCGGTGACCTCCGCCACGAGCGCGTGCAGGGCGAGCGCGAGACCGCGCCGGTCCAGCGGCGCGGAGTAGTCGACGGTGATCTGCGGCATGACGGTCTCTCCTGGTGGTGCGGGATGTCGGGCCACAGCTTTACGGCGCGGGCCCCGGCCGCACAAGAGGCGGCCGGGGCCCGTGTTCCGTGGCGGATCGTCAGCCGGTGGTCCTGAAGACCGCGACCGTGCGGGCCGGGACGGTGAAGGTGCCCGAGCCGGTCTCGTAGGAGGCGGTCCTGGTGACGGCGTCGGAGCCGTTCGCCTGGACCGGGTGGAGGGCGTAGGTCGTGCCGGCCAGGCCCGGGACCGTCTGCTTCCGCTCGCCCGGGGTCGCGTTGAACACGACCACGAGGTCGCCGAGGCGCATGGTGATCACGCCCGGGGTCTCGTCGGTGCCGGAGAGCGGGAAGGAGAGGGCGGACTGCACCTGGCCGGCCGTGGCGAGCGAGAAGGCCGGTTCGGTGGAGCGGATCTTCTGGAGGTCCCGGTAGGCGGCGGAGGCGCCGTCGATGTCGGCGCAGCCGGGCGTCAGGTTCGGGAGGGCGAGGAGCGGCTTGCCGTAGCCCCACTTGGCCTTGTTGTCGGCGGCCGGCGGGAGGCCGATGCCGAAGCCGTTGCCGTCGCGGCAGTCCCAGTGGATCGCGTTGAACCAGTCGCCGCTGTCGTAGGAGTTGCGGTCGAGGGACTTGGAGCGGAGCAGGTCGGAGCCGGCCTGGGAGAGCGCCGGACCCTGGGAGAGGGTGGCCGTGGCCATGGCGAGGACCTGCATGCGGGCCCGGTCGGCGGCGGAGGTGCCGGCCGGCAGCTTGAAGGCGAGGGCGTCGTAGAGGGTCTCGTTGTCGTGGGCGTCGGCGTAGGCGAGGGCGTCGCCGGGGGCGGCGGCGTAGCCGGCCGGGGCGCCGTTGTAGTCGACCTCGGAGCCCTTGACCATGCGGCCCGAGGTGTCGGTGAAGGTGTAGCCGGCGAGGTTGCCGGTGAGGCCGACCTTGATGAGGTCCTGGTAGTGCAGGAGGCGGGCCTTCTGCTGCTCGGGGGTGCCGTTGGCGGCGGAGGTGTTGGGGTCGGTGTAGAGGCCGGAGGCGAAGCCCTGGATGCCGGGGTCCTCGTCGAAGGGGCCGCCGCCGCGGACGGCGTCGCGGGCCCGGTCGGAGAAGGTGGCGACGCCGGTGCCGGCCATGTTCTTCTGGGTGGCCTGGACGAAGCGGGCGTCGTCGGCGATCTCGCCGAAGTTCCAGCCCTCGCCGTAGAGGACGATCGCCTTGCCGTCGACGCCGTCCTTCTCGACGGTCAGGGCGTCGAGCGCCCTGCGGACGGCGAGGATGTTCTCCTTGGGGTGGTGGCCCATGAGGTCGAAGCGGAAGCCGTCGACCTTGTACTGCTTCGCCCAGGTGACGACCGAGTCGACGACGAGCTTGCCCATCATGGCGTTCTCGGGCGCGGTGTTGGCGCAGCAGGTGGAGGTGGCGACGGAGCCGTCGGCCTGGAGGCGCTGGTAGTAGCCGGGCACGATCCTGTCGAGGACCGACCTGTCGGACTGTCCGGCGGCGACGGTGTGGTTGTAGACGACGTCCATGACGGTGCGCAGGCCCTGCCCGTTGAGGGCCTGGACCATCTGCCGGAACTCGACCGTGCGGCGGGTGCCGTCCGGGTCGGTGGAGTAGGAGCCCTCGGGGACGGTGTAGTGCAGCGGGTCGTAGCCCCAGTTGTAGGCGTCCTTCGCGGCGGCGGCGGTGACGCACGCCTGCTGTTCCTCGGAGTCGGGGGCGTAGACCTTCAGGTCGCAGGCGGGGGCGGTCTGGTCGGACTTCTTCTCGGGGATGGTGCCGATGTCGAAGGCCGGCAGGAGGTGGACGTAGGAGGTGCCGGAGTCGGCGAGGGCCTTGAGGTGCCGCGAGCCCTTGCTGTCCTCGTCGGTGAAGGCGAGGAAGGTGCCCCGGTGGCCGGCCTTCGCGGTGGGGTCGGCGATCGAGAAGTCGCGGACGTGGAGTTCCTGGATCTGGGCGTCCCGGAGCGGCACGGCGGCCGGCTTCCTGAGGGTCTTCCAGCCGGCCGGGGCGAGCTTCGGGTCGGCGAGGTCGACGACGAGGCTGCGGGCGGAGTCGGCGGTGAGGGCGGTCGAGTAGGGGTCGGTGACCCGGTTCTCGACGAGCTTGCCGACGCTGGGCGCCCAGACCTTCACGACGTAGCGGTACGGCTTGCCCGCCCAGGTGCGGGGGCCGGTGACCGACCAGACGCCGGAGGCGGGGTCGCGCCGCATGGGCACGGACTTCCCGTCGAGTTCGAGGGCGACGGACTGGGCGGTGGGGGCCCAGAGGGAGAGGGTCGGGCGGCCGGCGCGGAAGACCGGGCCGAGGTTCGCCTGCGTGGCCTTGGCCGCGTACAGGTCGTCGAGGATTCCGGCGGTCTGGACGCCGGTGGCGGCGAGCAGGGCGCCGTTGGCCGCGCGCTGGGTGGCGATCAGCTGGCCGCGCAGGGAGCCGCGGACCCGGTCGGCGTCGCGCGGGTCGACGGTGAAGGCCGGGTAGTCCTTGAGGTGCGGGAACTTCGCCTTCTGCGCGTCGGTGAGGGTGGCGGCGTTCAGCCGGAGCCACCGGCCCTCGCTGCTGAGGGCGCCGTCGGTGACGGTGATGCCGCCGTCGGGGGCGTGGACGAGCTGCTGGCTGGTGGAGTCGTTCGCCTTCACCTTCCAGACGACGGTGTTCCGGTCGATCCACTGCGCCTCGGCCTTGCCGAGGTCGAGGGCGGGCGCGCCGCCGGAGGTCGGCAGGAGGTACTTGGGCTGTCCGGCGAGCAGCCAGACCTCGTGGCCGGTGGCGGCGAGGTCGAGGGACTGGTCGGTGGGGAGGTCCTTCTGGTCGCCCTTGTGGAGGATGTACGAGAGCGAGGTGGCGCCCTCGGCGAGGGGCACCTCGTAGACGGCGCCGTAGGCGTCGACCCGGGTGGGCAGGAGGGGCTTGGACCAGTCGGTGGGCTGGGCGGCGCCGGTCCACAGGTGGAGGCCCCAGCCGTCGTAGTTCCCGTCCTCGCGCTGGTAGTGGAGGACGGCCTTGGTCCTGTCCGGGGTGGTCGGGGCCGGGGCGGTGTCGGACTGGCCGTCCTGGCCCTGGGTGACCCAGACCTCGCCGGTGCGGCCGAGGCTGATGGTGCGCTGCGGGCCGTCGGCGGTGCCGTCCTTCTCGACGGTGTACGCGACGGTGGAGGCGCCCTCGGGGAGCTTGACCCAGGCGAAGGCGCCGAAGGCGTCGCGGCCCGTGAAGGCGGCTCGCTGTCCGGCGGCGTTCAGGGTCCAGCCGTCGTAGTTCCCGTCCTCGCGGCGGTAGTGGACGATCGCGTAGGGGCGCTCGACGGCGACCGGCTTCTCGGGGGCCGGGGGCGCGCCGGCCGTGGTGGCGGCGGTGGCGCTCGCGGTGCGTCCGGCGGCGTCGACGACGACCGCCTTGTAGCGGAGCGGGGTGCCGGCGGGCGCGGTGACGTGCTGGGTGACCTTGTAGGGGGCGTGGTCGGCGGTGCCGAGGGTCTGCCAGCGGCCGTTGCCGACCTGGGCGGCGAAGACGACCCGGTCGAGGCCGCCGCCGGTGACGTCGGCGGTGAGCTCGACGGTGCCGGTGGAGCCGGCGGCCGGGGCCTTGAGGGTGACGGCGGGCTTCGCGGCGACGGCCGGGAGGGGCGCGTCGGCCCGGAGGACCAGGGTGGAGAGGGCGGGGACGGTGACGGTGACCTTGCCGTCCTTCGCCGTGACGGCGCCCTGACCCCCGTACAGGGCGTGGAAGGCGGCGGAGTCGACGGGGACGTCGACGGTCTTCGGCTCGGTGGCGCTGTTGGCGGCGACCAGGTACTCGACGCGCTGCCGCGCGTCGGTGCGGGTGGCGGCGTAGACGGAGCCCTCGGCGAGGCGCTCCCGTTGGATGCCGTCGCGCAGGGCGGGGTGCTCGCGGGTGAGCTTCGACAGGGCGGCGATCGACCGGTAGACCGGGTGGCCGGTGTCGTACGCGTCGGAGGCGTGCGTGCGGTCGGTGCCGAGCTGGTCGTCGTCGAGGTAGTCGGCGACCCGGGAGCCGAAGAGGGTCTGGCGGGCGTCCTTGTCGCCGCCGGCGCCGGTGAAGCCCTGCTCGTCGCCGGAGTAGACCACCGGGTTGCCGCGGGAGAGGAACATCAGCTCGTTGGCGAGCCGGGCGCGCTGGACGAGTTCGGCGTCGCTCGCGTGCGGGTTGTCCTGCTTGAGGAAGGTCCCGAAGCGGCCCATGTCGTGGTTGCCGAGGAAGGTGACCTGCTCGTAGGCGTTGGCCTTGTCGGTGGTGTAGCGGAAGTCCTCGGCGAAGACCTTGGCGAGGCGGTCGGCGCCGGCGCCCTGGGAGGCGAAGGCGCGGGCGGCGTCCTGGAAGGGGAAGTCGAGCGTGGCGTCGAGCCGGCCCCGGGTGACGTAGGGGGCGGTGACGGTGGTGTCGGCGGAGTACACCTCGCCGAACATGAAGAAGTCCTCGCGGCCCTGCTTCTTGGCGTACGCGTCGAGGGCGGTGGCCCACTGGGTCCAGAAGTCCAGGTCCACGTGCTTGACGGTGTCGATGCGGAAGCCGTCGATGTCGAAGTCGCGGACCCAGGTCTCGTAGATCCTCCGCATGCCGTCGACGACCTCGGGACGCTCGGTCCACAGGTCGTCGAGGCCGACGAAGTCGCCGTACTCGGCGGACTCGCCCTGCCAGGTGGAGTCGCCCCGGTTGTGGTACATCGTCGGGTCGTTGAGCCAGGCCGGGACCTTGTCGCCGGTGCGCTCGACGGGGGTGTACGGGAAGGAGTCGGCGTCGACCTTCCCGATCGCGGTCCGGTCGTCGAAGGGGCGGCCGTCCTTGTCGAGGTACGGGTAGGCGCCCTTGGGGCGGTAGCCGTACTTCTTCTCGGCGTAGTCGACGGTGTCGGCGGTGTGGTTGGTGATGACGTCGAAGAAGACCTTCATGCCCTTGGCGTGGGCGGCGTCGATCAGCTTCCTCAGGTCGTCGTTGGTGCCGAAGTGCGGGTCGACCTGGGTGAAGTCGGTGATCCAGTAGCCGTGGTAGCCGGCCGAGGCGTCCTTGCCCTCGCCCTGCACGGGCCGGTTCTTGAAGATCGGCGCCATCCAGATGGCGGTGGTGCCGAGGCCCTTGATGTAGTCCAGGCGCTGGGTGAGGCCCTTGAGGTCGCCGCCCTGGTAGAAGCCCTTGTCGGTGGGGTCGAAGCCGGTGGCGGTACGGCTGCCGGTGAGACCGCCCCGGTCGTTGGAGGGGTCGCCGTTGGCGAACCGGTCCGGGAGCACGAAGTAGAACTGCTCGCGGGTGAGGTCCTGGCGGGCCGGTTCGGCGGCGAGCGCCCGGTCGGACGGCGGGGCGGGCGGGCGGGGCGCGGCGGTGGCGGGGACGGCGGGCACGAGGGCCGCGCACAGGGCGGCGGCGAGCGCCACCGCCGTTCTCTTGGGTATCACGGGGGTGCTCCCTGGAGGTACGGGAAGAGGGGGCCGCCCCGGTCGGGGCGGCCCTGGCGTGGCGGAGGGGTCAGCTGCGGAAGGTGTCGTTCAGGACGACCTGGCCGGAGGCGGGGACGGTCGCGGTGCGGTTGGCGCCGGACTCCCAGGTGACGTTCCCGGCCGCGTCCTTGCGGACGTACTTGTACTCGAAGGCCGTTCCGGCGGGCAGGTTCACGGCCAGCTTCCACACGGGGTAGGCGGACGGGTCGAGCTTGAGGGCGGCGGCGGGGGCCCAGTTGCCGAGTTCGGCGCGGTTGCCGACGACGTAGATGTTCTGGCCGACCACGGTGGTGGCGGTGACGTTGAAGGAGGCGCCGGTGGTGGCGGGGGGCGTGGTCGGCGGGGTGGTGGGGGTGGTGCCGCCGCCGCAGCTCGTGGCCCCGGTGTGCAGGGCGAGGGCGGTGTCGGCGGCGAGGGTGGCGGTGAACTGGCCGGCCGCGTTGACGGTCACGGCGGTGTTCGACTGCACGTCGCAGTAGGTGCCGGCCGGGAGGGAGGTCTGGAAGGTGCGGGAGAGGGCGGACGACTCGTGGTTGATCGCCACGTACGCCTTGGAGCCGCGGCCGAACGCGATCGCGTTGTTGCCGTTGTCCCACCAGTGGGAGACGGCCTCGCCGCGGGCGGTGTTGCGGAAGGCGACCATGGAGGAGATCTCGCGCCAGGCGTGCTGACACTTCCAGCCGTCGCTGTAACAGGCGTTCACCTGGCCGCCGTTGGGCGGGCCGGCGTCCTTGTCGGTCCACTCGTAGCCGGAGTGGACGTCCGGGGAGCCGTAGGGCCAGGCGAGCATGAAGACGGACGCCAGGGTGTACTGGGCGCCGTTCTTGTAGTTCAGGGTGTCGCCGCCGCGCTCGGTGTCGTGGTTGTCGACGAAGACGCCGGACTGGCCGGAGGGCATGTGGCCCCACGCCTCGCCGAAGTTCTTCAGGTAGGCGAGCTTCTCGTTCTGGAGGACCCGCTTGAGGTCGCGGGCGTAGCGGAACTCCTGGACGTCGCCGCTGCCGAGGTACTCGCTCGGGGAGACGGCCTCGCCGGCGCCGTGGATGGCTTCGAGCTTCCAGTAGGCGTTCGGGTTCGTCAGCCGGGACTTGATGTTCGCGAGGTCGGCGGCCGGCATGTGCTTGGCGGCGTCGATGCGGAAGCCGTCGACACCCAGCGAGAGGAGGTCGTTGAGGTAGCCGGCTATCT
This sequence comes from Streptomyces sp. NPDC058955, assembly GCF_042741435.1. Classification (NCBI taxonomy): domain Bacteria; kingdom Bacillati; phylum Actinomycetota; class Actinomycetes; order Kitasatosporales; family Streptomycetaceae; genus Streptomyces; species Streptomyces sp. NPDC058955. Next base: position 24,809 of record NZ_JBHYKM010000038.1, read on the forward strand.
TCCCGCGGACGTACTCCTCGCCGGTGTCGAGGTCGGGGAGCTGGACCAGTTCGCAGTTCTGGACGTTCGCCCGGTCCTGGTAGTCGGAGATCGCGGACCGGCAGTCGTCCATGTCGGCGCCGGAGTAGAGGCCCGGGTAGTCGTACTTGGAGAACGGGGTCCCGCCCGTTCCCGTGCCCGACCCGTTCGCCATGTGGTTGATGACGGAGTCCGCGACGACCTTCACACCGGCCGCGTGGCAGGTGTCGATCATGTTCTTGAAGGCGGTGCGGTCCCCGAGCCGCCCGGCGATCTTGTAGCTGACGGGCTGGTACGAGGTCCACCACTGCGCGCCCTGGAGGTGCTCCTGGGGCGGGGAGACCTGCACGTAGCCGTAGCCGGCGGGGCCGAGGCGGTCGGTGCACTCCCGGGCCACCGAGGCGAACTTCCACTCGAACATCACCGCCGTGACGTCCTTGGTCCCCGGCGGGGTGGCCTGCGCCGGGGCGTTCACCGTGACGGCCGCAGCGGCTCCCGCCACGAGGGCGAGTGCAGCGGCCACGGTCTTTCTTGCCATGCTTCCTCCTGGACGACGTCCCTGTCGTGTCGAGAGCTGTTCGCAAGAAGTTGCCGAAATTCTCAGCAACTGTTTTCAGCCGCGACCGTAGGGGCGTACAGGCGTGCGGTCAAGACTTCCCGCACGCCCTCCGCGGGGGATCAGGCGAGGGGTTGCGGCGGCGGGGGGGGGGGGCCCCCCCCCCCCCCCCCCGGCGGGAAGACGGACTCGGTGCCCTGCACCCGGCTGCCCTCCCTAGCAACCCCGCCCGCGCCCGCGGCCGCCCGCCCCATAGCCCGCCCCGGC